>NZ_JBFUCA010000004.1:0-26572 GCF_056405475.1 Polaromonas sp. P1_G4 | reverse complement strand
GAATGTACCTGCGGGTACATGAGGATTCCGAGCACCGGCCAACGCCACCCCCAGTTCGCGCAGTAGCCGGGAACTATCCGTGGATGGCGGCGGCTACTATTACGCAAATGCCCAGCGCCATCGCGGCAACCACCAGCGCCAGCGCCACGTTCTGCTTCTCGACAATCTCCAGCCACAGGTCGTACGGCGTCATTTTGTCAATGATGACAAAGCTCAGCCAGAAGATGATCACGCCGATCAGCGCGAACAAAATCGAGCCGAGGAATGCGGCGGGTTTAAGCCATTCAAGTCCCATGATGTTCTCCAGAAAAAATCTGCCAGGTTGAATAGAAAGGGGCTGGCTTCATTTATGGCCGCCTCCGCCGGAAAATCCACCGAATGAACCGCCTGAACTGCGCGAGCTGCTGGACGAAGAACAGTTCTCGACATTCGGGTCGCAGCGCGAGCAGCGCGTGACCAGCAACAGAACCACCAGTATCACCAGCACCACCACAACAATGGTGCCGCAACCCATGCCCGACGCACTGCTCAGGGGCTTGGCATCCGCGCGCTTGAAGAGGTCTTTCTTGCCTTCAAGCTTGAAAGCCCTGGCCACCAGGCCGCCGTCCAGCTTGCTGCCGCTGGACCAGGTGACTTCGTTCGGCGCCTCTTCCTGGGACAGCAGCGCGCTGCCGCTGGCGAAATCGCGGTTAAAGGTTTTTTGCCCGCGCTGAACCTGCCAGTAGAACTCGCCGGCGGCATATGTGGTCTCGGCGCGGTAGCTGCTTTGCAGGCGGTAGGTGGTCTTGAGGTAGGTGGCGCTTTCGCCACCCGTCTTGAAGGTGGGCGCGCCGGTCAGGGGCTTGACCACGCTCCAGCCGTCGGTGGCGTCCACCAGAAAGGTAAAGCCGCGCTTGCGGTTGTAGAGCAGGTATTCATCCCAGCCGAAGTGCTCGTCCGGATCGTCGGGCTCGTACCCCATGCGGTGCTGGAACCCGACGACCTGCCATTGCGTGCCCAGCAACTGGCCCGTGCTTCCCAGCGCGATCAGCGGGGCAACCGGTTCGTCCTGGATCGCATGCTGAAGCGCGGCGCCTGTGCCCTGGCTCAGGTCGATGAGGCTGTTGCAGGAACTGCAGGTGATGCTTTTGCTGGCAGCCAGCGTAACCGCCACCGTCGCTCCGCAGTTGGGGCAGCTGAACTGCCTCCCGCTTTCTTCCTTGGCAGACTCGTCCTTCAGGCCAGCCAGCTTCAGTTCGTCAAGCAACACCGAGCGGCCCAGCGACAGCACCGGCGCGCCGCCGCCGGATGCCGTGCCGTAGTCAACACTGAGCACATCGCCATCCGTGCTGCGCAATTCAACCACGGCAAAGGGCATGCCCAGCGCCGGCAGGCGCGGCAGCTCGCCCTGTGCGGACAGCAGCACAACGCTCTCGTTGGAGGCCACACTGAATGGCTTGGCATTGATCGCCGTGGTGGCGCCGATGCGAAAGTTTTCTGCGGGCGGTACGGCGCGCTGCAGGCTGGTGGGCCGGCTGAACACATAAGCGCCGTTGTCCTCACTCAGGAAGGCCGCGCTGCCGTCATCCAGAATGGCATACCACTCGGTCCAGGTTCCCTGGGCGTACTTGTATTGCAGCCGGCCGACGAGCGTGAAGTTGCGACCCTGCCAGACCCCGGAGGCTTGCAGCTGCAACGGGCTGAAGTCGTTGAACAGTTCGGCCATCTTGCCGATGCGCGACAGCGTGTCACCGTCACGCACGACGGTGCTCTGGCAATAGCCGCACACCGCATGGGTGGACTGCGCGCTGCGGAATTCAACAGGCGCACCGCAGCCGGGACACGGCGCGCGGTAGGCGCGTTGCTGGGGCTCGGATGCCAAGTGGGGCCTGGTCGAGGTCGGTCAGTGAAGGGGCCGGGGCCGTGTCAGACCAGTTTTTTTAGCAACTCGGCCTTCTTGGCGTCGAACTCTTCCTGTGTGAGGATGCCCTTGGCCTTGAGTTCTCCCAGCTTCTCGAGCGTGGCCATGACATCGTCGGGCTTGACCGCCGCCGCTGCAGCGGAAGCCGCTTGGGCTGCGCCGCCCTGCAGGCCCTGCTGCAGGTTTTGCGCCAGCACCTGGCCCAGCGCCACACCGGCACCCAGGCCCATGGCGTCACCGGCAATACCGCTGCCGCCCCCGCCGCCTTCGGCGAATTTCGGGATGGCCTGCGCCGTCTGGTACTGCATGAACTTGCCCATGTCGTTGCCGACCATGCCCATACCGATTTTCTGGTCGAGGATTTTTTGCAGCTCTTCGGGCRGCGAGAGGTTCTGCACCGTCATGCCCTCGAGCTTCAGGCCTAGCTTGGCAAATTCGGGCACGAGCTGCGCCGCCAGCGCCTGCGCAAACACGAGCTGGTTCGCGGCCAGATCGAGGAAGGCAATGTCGCTGGCTGCAATGGCGGCAGAAATGTTCTGCAGCACCAGGCCGCGCAGCTGCCCGTCAAGGTCGGCCGTGGTGTAGCGGTCACGCGTGCCTGAAATTTCGGTGTGGAAAAGCTTGGGGTCGGCAACACGGAAGTTGTAGTTGCCGAAGGCGCGCAGCCGGACGGCACCGAAGTCCTTGTCGCGAATGGTGATGGGCTGGGGCGTGCCCCACTTCTGGTCGATCTGCTGGCGGGTGCTGAAGAAGTAGACGTCGCTCTTGAAGGGAGACTCGAACAGCTTGTCCCAGTTCTTGAGGTAGGTCAGCACCGGAACGGTCTGCGTCGTCAGCTTGTACATGCCGGGACCGAACACGTCGGCGATCTTGCCCTCGTTGACGAAGACCGCCATTTGCGATTCGCGCACGGTGAGCGAGGCGCCGTACTGGATCTCCATGTCGGCCATCGGAAAACGCCAGGCCAGTGTGCCGTCGTCGTCCTCGGTCCACTGGATGATGTCGATGAACTGTTTCTTGATGAAGTCCATTAAGGCCATAGCGCGCTCCCTTGAGTGGTTGTCGGCCACATGATACCCGCCGATAACGAAGTTTTTACGTTATTTACTGGCCCTGACCGCCTCCAGTGCAGTTCAGGCCGCGGCCCTGCTCTGTGCAGTCCAGTTGGACCAACCCGGCGCTGCGCGGATCAGGGAACCCTGCCAGGCGGAAAGTCGGCACATCGGCCACAACGCCGCCTTCGGCATCCTTGATGCCGGCGGCGCGCAGGGACTGCTGACGGCGCTCATCGCCTTCCAGGACTGGCAGCGCCGTAYCGTTCACAATGCGCGCGTCACCGGTACGCTCCGCGGTACTGGCCGGGGCAGGCGTGATATTGGCTGTCGTGACGGCAGCCGTATTCTGCAAGGTGTAGTTGCCCGCGTCGGCGCCTGACAGGGTGATACCGGTAATGCTGACGGGCTTGCCGTTGCCGACGGCGGGTGTGTCGAAGTTGCCGGTCGCGGCGCCCACCGTCAGCACGTCCGCGCCTATGCGGCCGGCAAAGGCCGCGCCGCCGGTCGCCAGCGTGGCTGATGTGGTGCCGTCCTGCACCTTGTTCGCGGCGGTGATGCCGCTGACATTCGCAATCGAAGCCGGCGTGATGCTGGCCGTGGTGGCGGCCGTGCTGTTGACGCTGTAGTTGACCGCATCGGTGCCGGTGATGGCAATGCCGCCGACGTTGACGGTTTTACCCACGCCTGCATTCTTGTCGGCAAAGCTTGCCGACGTGTTGCTGGCCGCGAGTACATCGCCGGCAACCCGGTTGTCGGCCAGTGTCACGGTTGCGGCAGTGCCGCCGTCGTACACCTTGTTTTGGGCCGCGGCGCCCACGGTGAGCGCGCGCTGGGTGATGTTTGCCGTGGTCGCCGTCGTCGTGTTGAACGTGTAATTGCCAGCATCGGTGCCGGTGATGCCGATGCCGCTGACGCTGACGGCCTTGCCGGTGCCCACGTTCTTGTCGCCAAAGCTGGCCGCCGTGTTGCTGGTGGTGAGCACGTCACCGGCGACGCGGTTATCCGCCATGGTAACGCCGGCTGCCATGTTGCCGTCGTAAACCTTGTTGGTTCCCGTGGCGCTGACCGTGAGAGCGCGCTGCGTGATGTCGGCCGTGGTGGCAGCCGTGGTGTTGGCCGTGTAGTTCCCGGCGTCAGTGCCGGTGAGAGCGATTCCGGTGACGTTGACCGTCTTGCCGATACCCGCGTTCTTGTCGGTGAAATTCGCGGCCGTATTGCTGGCGGTCAGCACATCACCCGCGATGCGGTTGTCGGCAAGCGTCACGGTGGCAACGGTTCCGCCGTCATACACACGGTTCTGGCCGGTGGCGCCGACCGTGAGCGCGCGCTGCGTGATGTTGGCAGTGGTGGCTGCCGTGGTGTTGGCACTGTAGTTGCCCGCATCGGCGCCGGTGAGGGCAATGCCGCTGACGTTCACGGTCTTGCCGGTGCCGACGTTCTTGTCGGTAAAGCTCGCGGCGGTATTCGTGGCGGTCAGTACATCGCCGCTGAGGCGGTTGTCGGTCAGCGTGACGGTGGCAGCAACGCCGCCGTCATAGACACGGTTCTGGCCGGTGGCGCCGACCGTCAACGCGCGCGGCGTGATGGTCAGCGCGCCATTGGTCAAGGCCAGGGTGTAGTTTTCGCTGTTGGTGCCCACGCCGGCAGTGATGGCCACCGGTCCGGCCGCCACGGCCGTCCGGTCAACGGCTGTGGTGGTGTAGTTCACGCCCAGGCCGGCGATGGTGTCACCGTCGATCAGGCCGCTTACCACCCCGGTCAGCAGGGGGTTCGTGTCGCCATACACCTTGGTCTTGTTGTCGGCCGTAACCGTCAAGATCGGCGCGACGCGGTAGAGGAAAGTATTTGCGCTGCCGGCCGGTACATAGCTGGCGTCGCTGTTGTAGCGCTTGCTGTAGCCAGCAACGCCCTCAAGCGTGGTGCCGGGGTCGCCGCTGTAGACCAGGTAGCGGCCGGATGCGGCCACGATGCCGCCCACGCCCACATTGTTGATGAGCTGGCCGCCGGTGCTGACGCCGGCCGCATTGGCGCTACCGGCCTTGAGGACCACGGCATCGCCGGTGGCGGAAGAATTTACGGCATTGTTCAACGTGAGATTTGACGCCGCGCCGGTGGTTTCAATTTTGACCGCGCCGGTAGCCGTTACGCCTGCTATCGCGCCGACCGTGCCCACAACCAGTGCGCCGGCCTGCCTGTAGTCCACGCTGCCGGTGCTGGCGGCGAGCGTGGTGACGGCATTGCCCGCGTTTGCCAGGGTGTAGGCGCCGGCTGCGCCGGTCAGCGCAAGTCCCGAGGCCGCGATGGCGCCAGACTGGCTGACAGCACCGCCTGCAGAAAGGGTGGCATTGCCGGTGGTCGCAATGGCCGCCACGTCGAATCCGGCCGCGCTGCTGTACTGGATGGCCCCCGCCGCATTGGCCGAGTCTGCGGCATTGCGGGCCTGCAGGTTGATGGCGGTGTTGGTGTTGCCGCTGTTGCTGAGCGTGATGCCACCGCCGGCGTTGACCAGCGTTTTGACCTGCAGCGTGCCGGCCGTGATGTTGCCGGTACCTGCAGTCTGGGTGACCGCGCCCAGTGCTGTCAGGTTCAGTGTGCCGCTGCCGACGTTTGAGGCCGTGCTGCCCACACCCAGGTTGACGGCGCCCGTGCTGCGCACGAAGGCGTTGGCATTACCGGTGGTGTTGACACTCAGGTTGCCGGCCGCCACGTCGATGCCGTTGCTGGCGTCGGTGCCGATCTGGCCGTTGGCATTGAGGGTGAGGTTCTGCGCGGTGATGGTTTGCACACCCACATCGGTGATGGAGCCGGCATTGAGCGTCAGGGTCTTGCCGGCCAGGCCGACCGCGCCGCCTATGGTCATGGCGCCAGTGCTGGCCGTATCGCCGATGATGATGGGGCCGGTGGCACCCGTGGCGAAGGCGCTGACTTCCGCGGCCGTGAGGTCAAAGCCCGAAGCGCCCGACAGTGACATGGTGCGGCTCGCGGTTTTCGCCTTGAGCGTCAATGCGCCACTGGTCGCCAGCGCGTTGTTGCCGGTGTTCGCGGCGATGGCGACCGTGTCGGCCGTGATCGTGATGGGCCCGCTGCCGGCAACCACGTCGACGTTGTTCTGCGTGTACGCGCCGGTGCCGGTGTCTATGGCGACAGCGTTGTTGACGGTGCTGATATTGCCAGCCACCGTTGTGCTGTTGTTGCCGTTATTCAGCGTGAAGCCGCCCGCCGCCGTGATGGCATTGAGGGTGGCGATGTTGTTGGCTTGGGTGCCAAGGTTCAACGAGCCTGCACCCGTGCCGGCCACTGCCAGCGAGGCCGCCGTCACAGCGCCCGACTGCGTGATGTTGCCGCCGGATTGCAGCGTCAATGCCCCTGTGGTATTGACAGCGGCCACATCGAAGCCGGTTGCGTCGCGATAGCTGACTGCGCCATTGGCATTGGCTGTGTCGGTGGCATTGCGGGCACGCAGATCGACCGTGGCGACTTCGTTGCCGGCATTGTTCAATGTGATGTTCGCCGTGCCGGCGGACAGCGTTTTGGCAACCAGCGTGGGCGCGGTGATGGCTCCCGTCTGGGTGATGGTCGCGCCGGCCACCACTGTCAGGCTGCTATTGGCAACTGAGGTGCCCAGCACCACGGCATTGGCATCGCGCAGCGAGACGTTGTTGCCGCTGGTGACGGCCACGCTGGAGAAATTGTTGGCGGCATTGGCCAGCGTGATGTCGTTGGCCGCGCCGGCGGCCAGCGTGGTGGCGCCTGTGACCGTCACCGCGCCGGTCTGTGTGATGGCGCCGGCCGTATTCAGCGCCAGAGAGCCCGACACCACTGAGGTCCCCATCACCAGCGCATTGCTGTCGGTGATGCTGACGTTATTGCCCGTGGTGACAGCCACCGCCCCCGTGAAATCGTTGCCGGCATTGGTTAGCGTGATGTTGTTGCCGGGGCCGGCCGCCAGGGTGGCGGTGGTCGCCTTGATGGCGCTGGTTTGCGTGAGCGCGCTTCCGGCCGTCAGGGCCAACGCACTGACGTTGAGCGCGCCATTGAGGCTGATGTCGCCGGTGTCGGCGCCGGCGGTGGTAGCCGTCAGGGAAGTGGCACCGGTGACGCCCACCGAAGCACCACCCATGGCGCCCACGGCGATGTCGTTGGCGGTCACGGTGAGCGCCGACAGGGCCAGGCTGGCGCCCGTGGCGCCGGCAATGCTCACGTCGCCGTTGCCCGCCTGCAGGATCAGCGTACGGCCCGAGGCCTGGCTGTTGACCGCTCCGTCGAACTGGATATTGGCGCCGGCACCCGCGCCGGCATTACCGCCGCGCGAGTCCACAGTGATGCTGGCCGTATTGAGCAGTGCGTCATCCTTGATGCGAATCGCACCGCCAGCGCCGGAGACCGCGCCACCGACCTGGTTGCCACCCAACGCCGTAAGCCCGCCGGCAAGGGTGATGGTCGGCGTGGCGCCCGCTGCGTCGAGTGTGATGGCGCCTGCGTTGCCGCCCGCCGCCACGCCTGCGCCGCCGTTGCCGCCGGTGGTGGTGATGGCGGCGACCGATACATTGCCGCCGGTGGAAGCCATCGACACCGCGGCGCCCTGACCGCCGGCCTGGTTGCCGCCCGCGCCGTTGCCGCCAACAGCGCTGATTGCACCGGCGCTGCTGATGGCTCCCGTGGAATTGACGGTGACCGCGCCACCATTGCCGCCCGAGCCGACGGTGCTGCCGTTGGTGCCGTTGGCCGTGATGGCCGCCGTGGTGACGCCCGCGCCGGAAATGTCTACCGTGCCGGCATTGCGTCCGTTGGCCGTGCCGGCAGTTGTGCCGCCGCTGGTGACTATGGCGCCAACCGCCACTGCGCCGCCGGATCCGCTAATGCTGACATTGCCGCCATGGCCCGAAGTGCCGCCCGTAGTGGTCAGCGTACCCGCCGTGAGGTTGCCAGCCGTGTTGCTCAGGGTAATGCTGCCTGCCGAACCGCCTGCGCCCGTGCCGGCTGCATTGCCGCTTTGCGCAGCCAGTGCACCCACCGTGACGGCACCCGCAACGGTGTTGGCCACGCTGATGCTGCCCGCGTTGCCGCCGTCGCCGTTGGTGGTTCCGCCTGCCCCCCCGCTGGCCGTCATGCCTGCGGTAGTGACCACCCCCGTGGAGGTGATGCTGACGGCGCCGCCGCTGCCGCCCTTTTGACTGGACGTGGCCGCTGCCGCGCCGCCGCTGGCGGTGATGGTGCCGGTACCCATGGTAAGGCCGGCGCCGCTGATGGTGACCGTGCCGGCATCGCGGCCAGCCAGACCGCTGACCGTGGTGCCGCCGCTGGTGGTGATGTTGTTGTTGAGCACCGACACCTGGCCGGCAGCAGAAAGGCTGACGTTGCCGCCGTTGCCCTTGACACCACCGGTGGTGGTGACGGCCCCGGTGGAGAGTGTTCCCGCTGCTGCGGTGTTGCTCACGGAAACACCGCCGGCCGTGCCGCCCGCGCCGGTGCCCAGCGCGTTACCGGTTTGCACCGTCAGCGTTCCGGTGGTGATATTGCCGCTGCCGCTGTTGTTGACGGTGATGCTGCCGGCATTGCCCCCGGCCGCATTGGTGCCGACCGCTGCGCCGCCGCTCGCCACGAGATTGGTGACCGTGACGCCGTTGTTGCCGCTAATGGAAATCGCCGCACCGTTGCCGCCGGCCTGGTCACCCGTCAGCGTGCCATTCGTGCCGCTGGCAGTCACGGTGGTGCCGGTCAGCAGGCCTCCTGTGGCCTGCAGCGTGACGGAACCTGCGTTGCGTCCCGTCGTGCCCGCGTTGGCGGTGCCGCCGCTGGAAACAACCGCGCCTGTCGTCAAAACACCGCCCGTCGAGGTGACGCTGATGTTGCCGCCGTTGCCGTTGGCGCCACCCGTGGTGGTAAGCGCACCGACTGTCAGCGCCGTTCCGTTCAGCGTGATGCTGCCGGCCGTACCGCCGGCGCCCGTTCCGGTCGCGCCACCCGTTGAGGCCGTCACTGCCGCGGTGCCCAGCGTACCGCTGCCCGTGATGCTCACCACACCGGCATTGCCGCCGGCCTGGTTGGTGCCCAGGCCCGCGCTGCCACTGGCGCTGACCAGACCCGTGACCGAGCGGTTGACGCCCGTCACCGTAATATTGCCCGCATTGCGGCCAGCGCCGGTGCCACCGGCCAGCGCCGTGCCGCTGGTGTTCAGCGTGCCGGTAACCGTCACGCCGCCCTGCGAGGCCAGTGCGACCGAGCCGCCGTTGCCGCCTGCCGCGCCGCTGCTGTCTATCGCGCCGGTTCCGATGTTGGCGCCGGCCGCGTTGTTGGTCACGCTGATGCCGCCGGCCGCGCCGCCGGCACCTGTACCCACTGCCGCGCCCGTACGTGCCGTAAGCCCACCCAAGGCAATCGCGCCTGCCGATGTGGAATTGTTCTGCACCGTGATGCTGCCGGCATCACCACCGTCACCGTTCGTGGTGCCACCCGTRCCGCCGCTGGCGGTGAGCGCGCCCGTGGTCACGGCATCGGTGGTCGTGATGCTGACGGCCGCGCCGCTGCCACCTTTCTGGTTCGACGTGGCAGCTGCCGCGCCACCGCTGGCCGTGATGGTGCCCGTTCCCATATTGAGGCCGCCGCCGCTGATGGTGACGGTACCGGCATTACGGCCGGCCAGGCCACTGACCGCAGTGCCACCGCTGGTGGTGATGTTGTTGTTGACAATGGACACCTGACCCAGCGCCGACAGATTGACATTGCCGCCGTTGCCCTTGACACCACCGCTGGTGAGGATGGCCGCGGTGGACAAGGTACCGCCGGCCGCCGCGTTGGCCACGCTGACGCTACCGGCCGTGCCGCCTGCACCTGTGCCTACCGCATTGCCGGTTTGCGCCGTCAGCGTTCCGGTGGCGATATTGCCGCTGCCGCTGTTGTTGACCGTGATGCTGCCGGCATTGCCGCCGGCCGCGTTGGTACCCACGCCTGCGCCGCCACTGGCTGTGAGGTTGGTCACCGTGATGCCGCTGTTGCCGCCAAGGGAAATCGCCGCGCCATTGCCGCCGGCCTGGTCGCCTGCCAGCGCGCCATTGGTACCGCTGGCCGTAATGGTCGTGCCGGTGAGCAGGCCGCCCGTGACCTGCAAGGTGACCGCCGCTGCGTTGCGACCCGCCGTGCCGGCATTGGCCGCGCCACCGCTGGTATTGATGACACCGGCTGTCAAAACGCCCGCCGTGGACGTGACACTGACGGCGCCGCCGTCGCCGTTGGCGGTGCCTGTGGTCGTCAGCGCGCCGGCTGTGACGGCGCTACCTGTCAACGTGATGCTGCCGGCGTTGCCGCCGGCACCCGTTCCTGTTGCGGCACCTGTTTGGGACGTGATGCCGGCCGCGCCAAGTGTGCCGCTGCCGGTAATGCTCACCACGCCGGCGTTGCCACCCGCCTGGTTGGCACCCAGCCCCGCGCCGCCGCTGGCGGTGATCAGGCCCGTGACCGAGCGGTTGACGCCACTCAGGGTGATGTTGCCGGCGTTTTTTCCTGCGGCGGTCACCCCGGCGCCGATAGCGCCGCCGCTGGTGTTGATCGTTCCGCCGACCGTGAGAGCGCCTTGCGAACTCAGGACGACGTCGGCGCCGGCGCTGTTGGTGCCGCCATTGGCCGTCACAGCCCCTGCGATGGCGAGGGCTTGCCCGGCCGCGTTGTTGGTCACCTGCACAGCGCCGGCGGTGCCGCCCGTGCCGGCGCCGAAAGCAGCCCCGCTGTTGGAGCTCAGTGCTCCCAGCGAGATGGCGCCGGTGGTGGCCGAATTGTTGATGACGGTGATGCTGCCCGCGCTGCCGCCGTTGGCCGGCGTGGCAATGCCCGCACCGCCCGTGGTGTTGATGGCGCCTGCGGTGATGCCGCCCGCGGCAGCCGTGATTTGCACATTGGCGCCGTTGCCGCCGCTTTGGCCGGCGCCTATGCCTGGCGTGCCGTTGGCCGTGATGTTTCCGGTACCGGTGCTCACGCTTGCGCCTGAGAGCGTGACGGTGCCGGCATTGCGGCCTGCATTGCCCGCCAAGGTGACGCCGCCGGCCGTATTGATCGCGCCTGCAGCACCAGTGGACAGCGCACCCAGGGCACTCAGGGTGACGGCACCGCCGTCGCCTTTGGTGCCGCCGGTGGTGGTGATGCCTGCCGTCGTGACATTGCCGGCCGCTGCCGTATTCGTGACGGCGACGCTGGCCGCGGTGCCCCCTGCGCCCGTGCCGATTGCATTGCCGGTTTGGGCCGCCAGGGTTCCGGTGGTGATGTTTCCGCTGCCGCTGTTGTTGACCGTGATACTGCCGGCATTTCCGCCGGCAGCATTGGTGCCCACACCCGCGCCGCCGCTGGCCGCGAGATTGGTGACGCTGATGCCACTGTTGCCGGTAATGGAGATCGCCGCACCGTTGCCGCCGGCCTGGTCGCCCGTCAGAGTGCCGTTCGTGCCGCTGGCGGTCATGGTGGCGCCGGTCAACAGACCACCCGTGGCCTGCAGCGTCACCGTTCCGGCATTGCGCCCGGCCGTTCCCGCATTGGCTGTGCCGCCGCTGGAAACGATCGCGCCTGTCGTCAAAACGCCGGCCGTCGAGGTGACGCTGACAGTGCCGCCGTTGCCGTTGGCGCCGCCCGTGGTCGTCAGGGTACCAGTGGTCACTGCCGTGCCGTCCAACATGATGCTGCCTGCTGTGCCGCCCGCGCCGGTACCCGTCGCTGCACCGGTTTGTGTTGCGATGTTGTTCGTGCCCAGGCTGCCGCTGCCGGTGATGCTCACCACGCCGGCATTGCCGCCGGCCTGGTTGGTACCCATCCCTGCACCGCCGCTGGCGGTGATGGCACCGGTGATGGCGCGGTTGACGCCCGTGATCGTGACGTTGCCGGCGTTCTTGCCTGCTGCGGTCATACCGGTACCCAACGCGCCGCCGCTGGTGGTGATCAGCCCGCTGACGGTAAGGGCACCTTGTGAGCTCAGGGTGACATCGGCACCGGCGCTGTTGGTGCCGCCGTTGGCCGTGATGGCCCCCGTGGTGAGGCCTTGCCCGGCCGCATTGTTGGTCACCTGCACGGCACCGGCCGTGCCGCCAGCGCCGGTCCCGAAGGCCGCTCCACTGCTGGAGCTCAGCCCTCCCAGTGAGATGGCGCCCACCGTCGCCGAGTTGTTGATGACGGTGATCGTGCCCGCATTGCCGCCGCTGGCCAGGGTGGCAATGCCCGCACCGCCCGTTGTATTGATGGCACCGGCAGTGATGGCGCCCGTGGCCGTGACTTGCACATTGGCGCCATTGCCGCCATTTTGGCCAGCGCCTATACCCGGCGTGCCGTTGGCGGTGATGTTGCCCGTGCCGGTGCTTACGCTTGCACCCGAGAGTGTGACGGCGCCGGCATTGCGGCCGGCATAGCCTGCCAGCGTGACGCCACCGGCCGTGTTGATGGTGCCAGCAGCGCCGGTGGACAAAGCTCCCAGCGCACTCAGGTTCACGGCGCCGCCGTCGCCTTTGGCTCCGCCCGTCGTGGTGACTCCCGCGGTCGTCAGGTTGCCCGCGGCAGCCGTATTCGTCACCGAAATGGTGCCGGCCGCACCGCTGGTACCGGTGCCCGTGGCCGTGCCGGTCTGTGCGGCCAGCGCGGCGGCAGTGATGTTGCCGGCACCGCTGTTGGTAACCGTGATGGTTCCTGCATTGCCGCCCGACGCATTGGCGCCCACACCGGCCCCGCCACTGGCGGTCATGGCTGCGCCTGCGATGCCGCCCGCGGCGACTATGGAGACTGCGCCCGCGTTGCCGCCGTTGCCGGCCGTGTTGCCGGCCGTGCCGTTGGCCGTTACGGCGCCCAGCGCGGTGATGGCGCCGGCCGCCGTGATGTTGATTGCACCGGCATTGCGGCCTGCAGTGTTGGCCAATGCCGTGCCGCCGGTGCTGGTGACGGTGCCCGCGCTCAATGCACCGGCGGAATTGAGCGTGATAGCGCCACCGTCGCCATTGTTGCCGCCCTGGGTGGTGATGTTGCCGGCGCCCAGGCTGGCGCTGGCCACGCTGTTGGTCACGGAGATGCTGCCAGCCGTGCCGCCAGCGCCGGTGGTGACCGCATTGCCGGTGCTGGCGGTCAACCCGCTCACAGCGACGTTACCGGTGCCGCTGTTAGCCAGGATGATGCTGCCCGCGTTGCCCCCGGCCGCGATGCCCGTCGTGCCAGCGGCACCGCCACTGGCCGTGAGGGTGCCTGTGCTGGAGATGCCGCCGGTGGAGGTAATGCTGATACTGCCGCCCGTACCACCTGCCTGTCCAGCCCCCAGCCCGGCGGAACCGCTGGCGGTGATGGCGGCGGTGGAGACACCGGCGCCCGAGATGCTGACGGCCCCGCCGCTGCGGCCCGGGTTGCCGGTGGTGGCAGTGCCTCCTATGGCGTTGATGGCCCCGAGCAGGTTGACAGTCCCTGTGGCGTTGAGGGTGACGTTGCCGGCATTGGTATTGCCGGCGCCGGTGGTGGTGATGCTACCGGCCGCAGTGCTGGTGATATTGGCCGCCGAAAGATTCACGCCGCCGGAAGCCGTTAGTGCGGCATTGAGGGCAATCGTGTTGCCCGCTTCAAAGCGGACCTTGTTACCCGCCGCCATGGCCAGCGCGCTGGCCAGCGTGATGTTGCGCGAGGCCTGGAGGTACAGCTCGCTGTAGCCGGTGATGTCGGCGATCTGGATGGTGTACGTGCCCGTCGGGCTCGGTGGATCGAAGAGGGCCACGTCGGGCGTGCCATCGGCATTGTTGGGTGGTGAGGACTGTATGGTGGTGTTGATGTCGATGTCCTGCGGGTCCAGCAACACCCTGCCGCCAGTACCGGCCGGCGCGGCCACGTCGATACTGCCGCGCAGGTCCAGCTGCTGCTTGCCCGAAACCTCGACAAAGCCGCCGTCGCCGCCGTTGGCACCGCCGCGCGCGCTGACAGCGCCGCTGTGGCGCGTGTCACCGTCGGCCCAGACCACCACTTTTCCGCCTTTGCCGCTGTCTGTCGCGTCGGCCCGTATCGATGCGCCTGCGGCCACATAAGTGCGTGAAGCATTCTGGACGGCCGCATTGCCGCCCTGGTAGTCGCCGCCCACCAGCGCGGTGCCGCCGCCGGCCGGGCCGGACACGTCAATGGATGCGCCGGTGTTCAGCGCCACCTTGTCGCCAAGCACCTGCACCGTGCCGCCGCTTTGGCCCGGTGCGGTGCCGCTGGCATCGAGTGTGCCGGAGACCTGGACAACACCTGTGCCACCGCCGCTCAGCACAATCGTGCCGTTGCGCTCCACGGCGGAGTTGGCGCGGATGACGCCGGACTGGTTGATGACGGTCGCCATCGCATCGCCCATGGCGCTGGCCAGCACGGCAACCCGGCCGCCCGTGGCCGTGATGCTGCCGCTGTTGGTGATCGCGGCCTGTGCCGCCGCCGCATCCACCGAGAAACGCACCAGGCCTGTGCCCGAAGTGTCGACCGACACGCGGGAGCCTGCCAGCAGGCCAACCGAACCAGCGTCTGCGGTGATGGCACCGGTATTGCYGACCTGGGGCGCGGCCAGCAGCACGTAACCGCCGCGCGCGACGTTGATGCTGCCGTGGTTGTCCACCCGGCCGGAGGCGTTGCCGCTGAAGGTGTAGCGACCTGCCATGAAGTCGCCGTTGCCGATGTCGAGACTGGAGGCGACGAGCCCGCCCACATTGACTTGCGCCCCAGGAGCGAACATCACACCCGCCGGGTTGATCAGGAAGACCTGGCCGTTGGCGCTCAGCGAGCCGAAGATGGATGAGGCACCGTTGCCGATGACGCGGTTCAGCGCGACGGACGAAGCGCCGGGCTGCACGAACTGCATCGATTGCCCCACGCCGATGTTGAAGCTTTGCCAGTTCAGCACCGCCTTGTCGCTGGTCTGGTTGACCACCATGGCGTTGGCCGACGGCGTGCTGACGCTGGCCTGGCCTCCCACCACCTGCGCGCCTTCAGGCAAGGCGGTGGCCCAGGGCGAGACAACCGCCAGCAGCGTCGCAAGCAGGCGCGACAGCCTGCGGTCGCTGCGGATGCGGTAGGTGGCCGAGAGCTTGCGAGACAGGCGGACCACCACCGTACGCACGGACCAGGGGCTATAGGCGGCGCGGGCGGAAGAAGTGTGGGCGGTCATGATGGGCATGCAGAGCGGGGAGTGGGGCCGGGCTAGAACCAGGTTTGGACCGACAGCCAGGCGCGCGGCGCACGGTCCGGGTCGCCGGTGGACGGCAGCGCCGTCGTGGTGCGCCAGGCCAGGTAGGTCTTGACCAGGAATTTGCCGGACTGGCCCAGCGTGGCGCCCACACCGGCGGAACCGAGGCTCAGCGTGTTGGCATTGCCCGGCACAGTGGGGCCGTTCTGGTTGAAGCGAATGCGCCCATGGTCATAGAAAGCCAGCAGGGTCAAAGGCTCACCCCAAACCGTTGGCGCGAGCTGGTAACGCGACTCCAGGTTCAACAGGAAACCGGCGTCGCCGACGCCTTCGCCCACTGGGTAGCCGCGCACGCCATTGGGCCCGCCCAGAACCATTTTTTCGGCCGAGCTGAGGTTTTTCGACGCCAGCTGGGCCTGTGCCGCGACGTGAAAGCTGTAAGCGGCATCAAAAAACTGGGAGCGCTGGAATTCCAGGTTCAGCTTGCTGAAACCGCCCGCTGTGCGCAGGCCGCCGAGGCCATCGTCAAGCGCCTGATCGGCCGCATTCAACGTGAGGCGGCCAAAGGTGGCGTTCACGGCATAGTTGTTCAGGCTGCTGCCGCCTGCCAGTTCGTCGATGAAGTTGCCCGCCAGCCCCAGCCTGAGCGCGGCGATGTCGCGCTCGCTTTTGAGTGCGGGTGTGCGCGTTTCGTCAACGAGCTTTTTTTGCTCTGCACTGATGAGGCCGTACAAATTGCTGGCGCGCCCGCGCAGCAGGGGGTGGGACAGGCTGAGGCCGAGAATGTCGGCCCGGCCGCTGGCCCCCAGCGGCTCGAACTGCTTGCCCAGCGCGTAATCCAGGCGCACCGCGCTGACCCCCACCCTTGTGCCGTAAGCGCCGACCGGCACGGTGTAGCCGGCACGGTATAAGGTCGAACCAGCCTGGTCGCTTTGCTGGGTGCTCAAGGCCAGCACGTCACCGCGCCCCAGCAGGTTGTTGAGATTGGCACTTAACGTGACACGCGCGGCACCAGCGGCGCGCGCACCATGGTTGTCTACGCTGACCGAGCCGTCGGCGCGCGGCCCTTTGCCCTGCACGGTGATCAGGACATCCGCCAGGCCCAGGCGATCTCCAGGCTCGACCGTAGCGCCGGCGTCGTACCCCGCCAGGTCGCGCAACAGCAACACCGGCTTGTCGAGTGCGTATTCGGTAACGGCGTCACCGGACCGCAGCTGGCCGCCCACCAGTTCTTCCGCGAACGTCTTTGAGATACCAGCGCCGTCGACACGCACAGTGACGCGGCCGACCCGCGCTTCGATGATGGTGATGGCGACAGTCCCGCCTTCTGCGGGAAACGCCTGCTCGGGCAGGTACGCCTGCGTGAGCAGATAGCCGTTCTGCCGGTAGAGCGCGCTGACGGCATTGGCGGCGTCTGTGAGGCCAGCCAGATCCGTGGACCGGTGGAGCCGGCTCGACAGCAAAGCCGCAAGTGCTTCACTGGAGAAAACGCTGTTGCCGGAGAAACTGAACGCCGCTGGCGTGATGCGCGCCGTTCCCGCCGCTGGCTCCGCAACCCGGGGTGGTGTCAGTTCAGGTAGTGGGCCGCTACGCGGGGGTAGCAGCGGTAACGAACCTTGCGGCTCCAGCAGCGTACCRGCATCGGGCCGCACGTCCACGCGGGCCTGCGCCAGCGCAGGGACGTTCAGGGCGATGCATGCGCCCAGAACCCCCCAGGCAAAAAGCCTGGATGCCAGAAAGACTGAACTGCGCAAGGAGCGACCCTTTCGATGTACAAATGAAACAAAATGTTTTATTGGTTGTAGCGCTTTACCCTTACGCTGTCCAATATTTTCCGCTAAAGAACCTCTTATTTTCGCGGTAAGTGTTTGTTTTTACACGATTATTTTAGGATTTTGAGAAAGTAAGCGGGCACGCTCAATGTTCTTGGTTAAATGTAAGTAAATGTTAGAGCATTATTCCCACCGGCAGGCAGACAGAAGTGGCCGTCGGCCGCATGAAGAAGCGCCGGTCAATAGGAATAAGAAGAGAGAAGAGGAGGCAAAGAAGGGGGCGGCACTCATGGATCTGTGCCGGCCGGCAGCGCCAGTACTGGCGAGGTTGGGCCAAAAGCCTGCGGGCAGCAGGCTCAGGCCCATGATTGCTATCTTTTTGAGAGCTGCTTGCGCACGCTCAGCAGGGATGACGAGTCATTTTGATGATCAACCAAGCGCAATTAATGGAATCGGTCCATCCGACCCGTTGAACGGCTTGCCTCGTGGACGGCTGCGACGGGAGTGCACAGCCGAAAAAGTCAGCGCCGCAGCCCGGTTGAGCGGCCTCGAAAAGGCCGGGGCTGGGGGTCCGTTGGGACTCCCCCTCGCTAAAGAAAAGAGAAGGGGAGGACGACATGCGCCAGTCCCGGGGGTCAGATCAGGCTGTGCCCCATACCTCGCGTGCGGTTTCGACCACCAGGCGCAGCTTGTTGCGTTGCGCTTCCACGGCGATGTTGTTGCCGTGCACTGTGCTGCTGAAGCCGCATTGCGGTGACAGCGCGAGCTGCTCCAGCGGTGCGTATTTCGCAGCGTCTTCAATGCGGCGTTTCAGGTCGTCCTTGCTTTCCATTTCACCGAACTTGGTGGTGACCAGGCCCAGCACCACGGTCTTGCCCTTGGGCAGGTAGCGCAGGGGCTTGAAATCGCCGCTGCGGCTGTCGTCGTACTCGAGGAAATAGGCGTCCAGGTCCATCTCCTTGAGCAGCGCCTCGGCCACCGGCTCGTAGTTGCCGGCCGCGGCGTGGGTGCTCTTGAAGTTGCCGCGGCACAGATGCATGGCCAGCGTCATGCCGGCGGGCTTTTGCGCGACCACCTTGTTGATGAATTTGGCGTAGCGGTGCGGCAGCTCATTAGGGTCGTCGCCGCGCTGGCGCGCCGCCTCACGCATTTTCTCGTCGCACAGGTAGGCCAGGTTGGTGTCGTCCATCTGCACATAAGTGCAACCGGCCGCGGCCAGGCTGCGCAACTCGTCGCCATAGGCTTTTGCCACGTCGTCGTAGAAAGCCGGATCGAGTTCGGGATAAGCCTCCTTGCTGATGCCGGCGCGGCCGCCGCGAAAGTGCAGCATCGTGGGCGAGGGAATGGTGACCTTGGGCGTGTTGCCCGCACTGACCTGGCTTTTCAGGTACTGGAAGTCGGCGAGCTGGATGTCCTTGACGTGGCGCACCTTGTCAATCACGCGCATCACCGGCGGCGCCAGTTCCATGCTGCCGTCGGGCCGCTGGATGGTGACCGGGATGTCGGTCTTCACGCCGCCGATCTGCTCCAGGAAGTCGATGTGGAAATAAGTGCGGCGGAATTCRCCGTCGGTAATGCTTTTGAGGCCCACGTCTTCCTGGAACTTCACGATTTCGGTGATGGCCTGGTCTTCGACCTTGCGCAGTTGTTCGGGCGTGATCTGGCCCTTGGCTTTTTGCTCGCGGGCTTCCAGCAGGTACTGCGGGCGCAGAAAGCTGCCGACATGGTCATAACGGGCGGGTAGCTTGGCGGTCATGGGAAAGTCTCCATCGGTTGCAGGCACAAACCCCCATGGTATTCCAGCAAAATCACCCCTCATTGGATACAGAAACTCCGTATTTTCCCTGAATTTCTCTATTTTTCTTGGCATTTTGGCAATTTGTGTATACATTAAGTATCCATGAATGCCCAGAAATCGACTTTCCCCCTGAACGCCTGGTATGCCGCCGCTTATGACGTAGAGGTGGGCCGCACGCTGCTGGCGCGCACGATCTGCAAACAGAAGGTGGTGATGTTCCGCCGCACCGACGGCCAGGTCGCCGTACTGGAAGACGCCTGCTGGCACCGGCTGCTGCCGCTGTCCATGGGCACGCTGAACGGCGACGAGGTGACCTGCGGTTACCACGGCCTGGTCTATAACGCCCAAGGCCGCTGCACCCACATGCCCAGCCAGGAAACGCTGAACCCCTCGGCCTGCGTGCGCGCGTTTCCGGTGGTGGAAAAGCACCGCTTTGTCTGGATCTGGCCCGGCGACCCGGCCAAGGCCGACCCGGCGCTGGTGCCCGACATGCACTGGAACGACGACGCAGACTGGGCCGGCGACGGCAAGCTGATCACGGTGAAGTGCGACTACCGCCTGGTCGTCGACAACCTGATGGACCTGACCCACGAAACCTTTGTGCACGGCTCCAGCATCGGCCAGCGCGCCGTGGCCGAGGCGCCCTTTGTAGCCACGCACGGCGACCGCACGGCCACCGTCACGCGCTGGATGGAAAAAATCGACGCACCGCCGTTCTGGGCCGGGCAGATCGAGCATGCGCGCGGCTACAGGGGCAAGGTGGATCGCTGGCAGATCATCAAATTCGAAGCGCCCTGCACTGTGAACATCGACGTCGGCGTAGCCGAAGCCGGATCAGGCGCGCCACCCAAGGACGGCCAGCCGGGCGACCGCAGCAAGGGCGTCAATGGTTTTGTGCTGAACACGGTGACGCCAGAAACAGACGGCAGCTGCCACTACTTCTGGGCTTTCGCACGCAACTACTGCCTGGGTGAGCAGCGCCTGACGCACCAGCTGCGCGAGGGCGTGGCCGGCATCTTCCGCGAGGACGAACATGTGCTGGAGGCCCAGCAAATCGCCATCGACGAACACCCGGACCACCAGTTCTACAACCTCAACATCGATGCCGGCTCGATGTGGGCACGCCGCCTGATAGACGGACTGATCGCGAAAGAAAAACCACCAGCGCCTGTCATCGCTATCCGGCTGGCGGCCTGAGGCGGGGTCATTTTTATGCGAACCACAATCAATGCTATCAATTCAGTAGCTGCCGGCGCAGATTCTGACAGGGGTACAGGCCAAAACAGCCTTGAAAGTGCCCAGGTGCGGGCGCAGCTTCAGCTTCGCGAGATGATCCTGGCCGGCGAGTTGCCCGGCGGCGCGCGCATTGCCGAGCTGTCCATCGTTGAAAAGCTCGGCTTCTCGCGCACACCGATCCGCGCGGCATTGATGCGGCTGGAGCAGGAAGGCCTGCTGGAGTCGCTGCCCAATGGGGGCTACGCCGTGCGCACGTTTTCCGAACGCGATGTGTCCGAAGCGATCGAACTGCGCGGCACCATTGAAGGACTGTCGGCGCGGCTGGCCGCCGAGCGAGGCGCACCCACCGTGGTGCTGAACGAAGCCCGCGAATGCCTGGGCAAGATTGATGCGGTGCTCAGCCAGCCTGCGCTGGACGATGAGGCTTTCTCTTCCTACGTCGCGCTGAACGAACGGTTTCATGAACTGCTGGGTGAAATGGCTGGCAGCAGCGTGATTGCCAAGGAACTCGAACGCGTGTTCAGCCTGCCCTTTGCGTCGCCTTCGGGTTTCGTGGTGGTGCAGGCCAATTCCCCGGGCGCGCGCGACATGCTGGTTGTGGCGCAAGACCAGCACCGCCAGGTGCTCGACGCCATTGAGCAGCGCGAAGGCTCGCGCGCCGAAGCGATCATGCGCGAGCACTCACGCCTGGCCCAGCGCAACCTGCGCGCTGCCGTGGCCAGCCACAACCTGGACCAGATGCCTGGCGTGCGTCTAATTAGAAAGAAATGACGTTCCCCCCGAAGCGGCCTGCGGCCGCCTCCCCCCAGGGGGCGCCACCAGTGGCCCGGCAAAGCCGGTTCCACGGCGACCCTCGAATTGAAGAGATCACGGAAAACTGAATGAAAGCCACCTCCAGCTGGACCGATGCGGTCATTGAATCTTTTGAGGACCTCACGCCCACCGTGCGCGAGTTTCGCATCCGGCCCACGGGTGACGCAGCCACCGTGCAGCGCCACGAACCCGGCAGCCACCTGCAGGTGCAGCTGCTGGTGGACGGCAAGCCGCAGCTGCGCTCTTACTCGCTGGTTGGCGAGACCGATGCGCAAACGTATCGCATCGCCGTGAAGCGGCTGGACGACGGCCGCGGCGGTTCGCGCGCGATGTGGCAGCTGGCCGCCGGCGACCGGCTGCAGGTGAGCGGCCCACGCAACCATTTCCCGCTGGACTTCAACGCGCCAGCCTACCTGCTGGTGGCCGGCGGCATAGGTATCACGCCGCTGGTCGGCATGGCCGAAGTGCTGGCCGCCCGCTGTGCGCAGTCGGGCCGGCCGCTGCGCATGCTGTATGGCACGCGCAGTGAATCTGAACTGGCTTACGGCGAAACACTGCGGGCTTGCCTGGGCGAACGGCTTCATGTGGCCGTCGACGCGCGCATCGACTTTGCCGGCGAGATTGCGGCGCTGCCGGCGGGCGCGCAAATGTACGTCTGCGGTCCGGTGCCCATGCTGGACGCCGCGCGCCATGCCTGGGAGGCCTCGGGCCGGCCAGCGACTGACCTGCGTTACGAGACCTTCGGCAACAGCGGGCGGTATGCGCCGCAGGCTTTCCGGGTGCTGATTCCGCGCCACGCGCTGGACATCACCGTGCCGGCCGGTTGCAGCCTGCTGGACGCGCTGGAGCAGGCGGGCGTGGAAGCGGTGTCCGACTGCAAGCGCGGCGAATGCGGCCTGTGCACGCTGGACGTGCTGGCGGTGGACGGCGAGATCGACCACCGCGACGTCTTTCTGAGCGAGCACGAGAAACAGCAAAACACGCGCTTGTGCGCCTGTGTCTCGCGCGTGGTCGGTTCGGTGACGCTGGATTCTTCCTACCGGCCCGACGCGTGAGGGGACAACTTGTGTGCGATCACCGGGTCATGCGCGCGATGATCGCACAATCGACCGCGAATCAGCAGTGACCCCGTGAGCGGCAACCCACACAATGAAGCCATGGAGGGCATGGAGGTCATGGCCGATGTGTTCACATATCGAACATTTGTGCTGATACCGCACTCATACTAGACTCGCACCGGTTTGCAACCCGATGCCGGCAACCTGAACTCCGCCGCGTTTGACGCAGCAGCAAGAACTGAAAACCACCCAGGAGACAAGCATGAAAAAACGTACCTTCCTCACCGCCGCCGCGCTGTCGGCCGCGGCACTTGCCGCCGCCCCGGCACTGGCCCAGGACAACACCTTCAAGATCGGCCTGATCCTGCCGATGACGGGCCAGCAGGCCACCACGGGCCGGCAGATCGAGGCGGCCGTACGGCTTTACATGGCGCAGAACGGCGACAGCGTGGCGGGCAAGAAAATCCAGCTGATCGTGAAGGACGACACCTCGCTGCCGGACACCACACGCCGCCTGGCGCAGGAGCTGGTGGTCAACGACAAGGTCAACGTGCTGGCAGGCTTTGGCATCACGCCCTCGGCCCTGGCCACCGCGCCCATTGCGACGCAGTCCAAGACACCCATGGTGGTGATGGCCGCGGCAACATCCAGCATCACGCAGGCCTCCCCCTACATCGTGCGCAGCAGCTTCACCTTGCCGCAGGTTTCGGTCGCGCTGGCTGACTGGGCGCCCAAGAACGGCATCAAGACGGTGGTCACGCTGGTGTCCGATTACGGCCCCGGCATTGATGCCGAAAAATTCTTCAAGGACCGCCTGACCTTCAACGGCGGCCAGGTGACCGACGCGCTACGCGTGCCGCTGCGCAATCCCGACTTCGCGCCCTTCCTGCAAAAGGTGCGAGACAACAAGCCCGATGCGCTCTTCGTCTTTGTGCCCTCGGGCGCGGGCGCCGCGGTAATGAAGCAGTTTCTCGAACGCGGCCTGGACAAGGCCGGCATCCGGCTGATCGCCACCGGCGACGTGACGGACGACGACCAGCTCAACGACATGGGTGACGGCGCGATCGGCGTGGTGACCTCCCACCACTATTCGGCGGCGCACCCCTCGGCCATGAACAAAAAATTCGTGGAAGCGTTTGCCAAAGCCAACAAGGGCCTGCGCCCCAACTTCATGGCCGTGGGTGGCTATGACGGCATGCGGGTAATTTACGAGGCGCTCAAAACCAGCAAGGGCCAGGGTGGCGGCGACGCGCTGCTCGAAGCCATGAAGGGCCAGCTCTTTGAAAGCCCGCGCGGCAAGATCTTCATCGACGCACAGACGCGCGACATCGTGCAGGACGTCTATCTGCGCAAGGTCGAGAAGAAGGACGGGCAACTCTACAACGTGGAGTTTGACGTGATCAAGGACGTCAAGGACCCAGGGAAGAACAAGTAACCCCCCGAAGCGCCGCTTCGCGGCGCCTCCCCCCCTGCTGGGGGCAACCTCTGCGGCCCGGCAAAGCCGGTTCCGCGCCGTTCCTTGCGAAGATAAATGCTCACGATTCTTTTCGACGGTATCGCTTACGGCATGCTGCTGTTCATTCTGGCGGTGGGACTGGCGGTGACCATGGGCCTGATGAATTTCATCAACCTCGCGCATGGTGCTTTCGCGATGGCCGGCGGCTACATCACCGTGTTGCTGATGCAGCACTTCGGCGTGCCTTTTTTGCTGTGCCTGCCGCTGGCCTTCGCCGGCTCGGCGCTGCTGGGCGCTGTACTGGAGCGCACGCTGTACCGGCCGCTGTACAACAAGCCGCACCTGGACCAGGTGCTGTTTTCGATCGGCCTGGTGTTCATGGCGGTGGCCAGCGTGGACTACTTCGTCGGCTCGACGCAGCAGATCGTGCAGCTGCCCCAATGGCTCAAGGGCCGCACCGAGATTGGCAGCGGCGCCTGGATGCTGGGCATGGGCCACTACCGGCTGTTCATCATTGCGGTGTGCGCCGCGCTCACGCTGGGCCTGCAATTCGTGCTGACTCGCACACGCTTCGGCAGCCGCTTGCGTGCCTCGGTGGACGACCAGCGCGTGGCGGCCGGCCTGGGCATCAACGTCAACCTGGTGTTCCTTTCGACCTTCGCCGTCGGCTCGGGACTGGCCGGCCTGGGCGGCGCGCTGGGCGCCGAAGTGCTGGGGCTGGACCCGAGCTTTCCGCTCAAGTTCATGATTTACTTCCTGATCGTGGTGGCCGTGGGCGGCACCACGTCGATCACTGGGCCGCTGCTGGCCGCGCTGCTGCTGGGCATTGCCGATGTGGCGGGCAAGTACTACATCCCCAAGCTGGGGGCCTTCATCGTTTACAGCCTGATGATCGCGATCCTGATCTGGCGGCCGCAGGGCCTCTTTGTGCGCAAGGGTGGCAGATAAATGAACACTCAAACGTCCCTGCTCAAAAACAGCCGCTGGAAGCTCTGGGAACCGGTGCTCTGGCTCGCCGCCTTCGCCGCGCCGGTGGTGATGCCCAGCCACGCGTCCATCATCAATGAGATCGCCATCGTCGCGCTGTTCGCGGTGTCGCTGGATCTGGTGCTGGGTTACACCGGCATCGTCTCGCTGGGCCATGCAGCCTTCTTCGGCATAGGCGGCTATGCGGCGGCGCTGTTCGCCAAGCTGGTGATGCCGGACCCGCTGGTGGGCCTGGCGGTGGGCATCGCCACCGCCACGCTGCTGGGTGCTGTGTGTTCACTCACCATCCAGCGCGGCAGCGACCTGACACGGCTCATGGTGACACTGGGCGTGGCGCTTATCCTGCTGGAGCTGGCCAACAAACTTGACTGGCTGACCGGTGGCGCCGATGGCCTGCAGGGCGTGGTCATGGGCCCGCTGCTGGGCCGCTTCGAGTTTGACCTGTCGGGCCGCACCGCCGCCTATTACTCGCTGGCCGTGCTGCTCATTTTGTTTGTGCTGATGCGTCGCCTCGTGCATTCGCCGCTGGGCGCGACACTCAAGGCGATACGCGACAACCGCCTGCGCGCCATGGCCATCGGCATTCCAGTCGCTTCACGGCTGGCGGTGGTCTATACGGTGGCGGCCGGCGTCGCGGGCGCCGCGGGAGCGTTGATGACGCAAACCACCGGCTTTGCCTCGCTGGATTTGTTTGAGTTTCATCGTTCGGCCGATGTGCTGCTGATCCTGGTGGTTGGCGGTGCGGGCTGGCTGTACGGGGGTGTGGCCGGGGCGATTGTGTTCAAGCTGATGCAGGACGCGCTGTCGTCCATCACGCCGCAGTACTGGACCTTCTGGATAGGCCTCTTCCTGGTGGTGCTGGTGCTGGTGGGGCGCGAGCGCCTGGTCCGGCCCTGGGCATGGCTGCCCAAGCGCGGAGGCCAGCCATGAGCGCGGCGCCGCACAGCGACGCGGTACTGTCCGCGCAAGGGCTGGTGATGCGCTTCGGTGGCATTGCCGCCACCAACAACGTGAGCCTGAACCTGCGTCGCGGCGCGCGCCATGCGCTGATAGGGCCGAACGGTGCGGGCAAGACCACGCTGGTCAACCTGCTGACGGGCGTTCTGCAGCCGACCGAAGGCCGCATCTTCCTCGATGGCGAAGACATTACGCGGCTGGCGCCGCACCAGCGCGTCAAGCGCGGGATGGTGCGCACCTTCCAGATCAACCAGCTCTTCGATTCGCTCACGCCGCTGGAAACGCTGGCACTGACCGTATCGCAGCAAGCGGGGCTCGGCGCGAAATGGTGGCAGGCGCTGGGGCGCAACCAGCGCGTGGCCGAGCGCTGCGAACAGTTGCTGGAGCAGTTTCACCTGACCGGAGTGATGGACCAGCCGACCCGCATGCTGGCCTACGGGAAGCGCCGCCTGCTGGAAATCGCCGTGGCGCTGGCCTGCGAGCCGCGCGTGCTGCTGCTCGACGAACCCGTGGCCGGTGTGCCGGCCGGCGAGCGCGAAGAACTGCTGCAGACCGTGGCCGCACTGCCCGCTGACGTGTCGGTACTGCTGATCGAGCACGACATGGACCTGGTGTTCAGCTTCGCCACCACCATGACGGTACTGGTCAACGGCACGCTGCTGACCGAAGGCACGCCTGAGGAGATCGCGGCCGACCCTCAGGTCAAGGCGGTCTATCTGGGCCATGGCGAAGAGGTGGCTCATGGCTGAACTGCTCAAGGTCGACAAACTGCGCGCCGGCTACGGTGAGGCGGTGGTGCTGCACGAGGTGTCGTTCACGCTGGGCGAGGGACAGACGCTCGCGCTGCTGGGCCGCAACGGCACCGGCAAAACCACGCTGATCAACACACTGGCAGGCGCGACGCGGCAGCACGGCGGCGCCATCTCGTTCGGGGCGGGCGCATCCATGGTCGCGTTGCACCATTTGCCCTCGCACGAACGCGCGGCGGCCGGCATAGGCTGGGTGCCGCAGGAGCGCAATATCTTCAAGTCGCTGACGGTGCACGAGAACCTGACGGCGGTGGCGCGCCCGGGCAAATGGAACCCCGATGGCGTGTACGCCATGTTCCCGCGCCTGGCCGAGCGAAAGGGCAACCTGGGCACGCAGCTGTCGGGCGGCGAGCAGCAGATGCTGGCTGTGGGCCGTGCGCTGGTACTCAACCCGAAGCTGCTGCTGCTCGACGAACCGCTGGAGGGCCTGGCGCCCATCATCGTGGAGGAGCTGCTGCGCGCCATACGCCGCATCACGCGCGAAGAGGGCCTGAGCGCCATCATCGTGGAGCAGCACCCGCAGGCCATTCTGGCGATTTCCGACAGCGCCGTGGTGCTGGACCGCGGCATGGTGGTCCAC
>NZ_JBFUCA010000003.1:0-33477 GCF_056405475.1 Polaromonas sp. P1_G4 | reverse complement strand
ATCCTGGGCACATCACCACAGGGCCGCCAGCAAATCGACACGCTGGTGGCGCTGGCGCGTTTTCCAGGTGGTACGGCCGCCGGCCAGCGCAGCTTGCTGATGGCATTGGCTCAGGATTTGAAGCTGGATAGTGTGGGCGGCTTCAGCGTGTTGAGCCCCGAATGGGCCGCACCTTGGGGCGGCCCATTCCCTCCGGTGTTGCAAGACATGAGTACCGAAGCCTGGCGTCACGCCGGCCATACACGCGAGCGGCTGGAGCTGCTGGCCCGCCAGCTTGTCGCTGACTACGTGGTGGCCCATGCACCCTGGGATGCCACTGCCTGGCCGCACACCGCCCCGGTGCTGCAACGGATGCGCCAGGTGCTGCGTCCGCGGCTGGACGCCTGCGGCCCGCAAGAGATTGCTCAATGCCTGCGCGGCCTGTCAGGCAAGTTTGTGTCCGCCGGCCCCAGCGGTGCACCCTCGCGTGGCCGGCCTGACGTGCTGCCCACCGGCCGCAACTTCTATTCGGTGGACACGCGCGCCGTGCCCACACAGACCGCCTACGCCATGGGCGCCGCGGCGGCTGAGCGCGTGATTGAGCGCCACCTGCAAGACCATGGCGAGATGCTGCGCTGCCTGGGCCTGTCGGTGTGGGGCACCAGCACCATGCGCACGGGCGGCGAAGATATTGCACAAGCCTTTGCGTTGTTGGGTGTACGGCCCAAGTGGGCCGACGGCAGCAGCCGGGTGGTGGACATTGAAGTGCTGCCCATGGCTATCAGGAACCGTCCGCGCGTGGATGTGACTTTGCGCGTGTCGGGTTTCTTTCGCGATGCCTTTCCCAATGTGATTGACTTGTTCGACACTGCGGTGCGTGCCGTGGCCGCGATCAGCGAAGAGGACGAGCCCGACGACGTGAACCCCATCCGCGCCCGTGTGCAGCGCGAAGCCGCTGAGGCAGAAGCCAAGGGATTGAGTGCGGAAGACGCCCAGCGCGAAGCCACCTGGCGCGTATTTGGCCCGCGCCCCGGCGGTTATGGCGCTGGTCTGCAGGAGGTCATGGCCAGCGGCCGCTGGAACGACGGCGCCGACCTGGCACAGGCCTATCTGCGCGCTGGCGCCTTTGCCTACGGGCAGGGCGAGCACGGCGTGGCCGCACGCGGCAGCTTTGAGCAGCGCCTTACCGGTCTGGACGCAGTACTTCACAACCAGGATAACCGCGAGCACGACGTGCTCGATTCGGACGACTACTACCAGTTCCAGGGCGGCATGGCGGTGGCAGTCGAACACCTGGCGGGCGCACCGGCCACGCTGTACCACGGCGACTTCAGTGTGCCCGGTGCGCCGCGCATCCGCACGCTGGGTGAAGAAGTGGCGCGCGTGGTGCGTTCGCGCGCCGTCAACCCCAAGTGGCTGGAAGGCGTGCGCCGCCATGGCTACAAGGGGGCTTTTGAGATGGCCGCCACGGTGGACTACCTGTTTGCATTTGACGCCACCACGGGCGTGGTGGGCGACCATCAATATGCGCTGGTGGCCGATGCTTATTTGCACGACGACATCAACCGCGCGTTTTTGCAGCAGCACAACCCCGGCGCGCTGCGCAGCATTGGCGAGCGCCTGTTGGAGGCCATGCAGCGCGGCCTGTGGGAGGCGCCGGGCGACCAGCGCGATCGCATCGAAGACCATTTGCTGGCGCTGGAGCGCCGGCTTGAAGAACACGGAGAAGGACCTTTGACATGAGCACGACCATGAACATTCCTGAACTGAACATTCCTGTTGAGCCCGCCACCCGCGCGGCCTTTCCATTCACCGCGCTGGTCGGCCAGCCGCAGTTGCAGCTGGCTTTGCAACTGGCAGCCATAGACCCCGGCATTGGCGGTGTGTTGATCAGCGGCCCGCGTGGCACGGCCAAGTCCACCGCGGCGCGTGCGCTGGCCGCGCTGCTGCCCGGTGCGCCCTTTGTCACCTTGCCGCTGGCCGCCAGCCTGGAGCAACTGGTGGGCGCGCTGAATGTGGAAGACGTGCTGCGCGACGGCCAGGTGCGCCTGGCGCCCGGGCTGTTGGCGCGCGCCCACAACGGCGTGCTCTATGTAGACGAAGTCAACCTGCTGCCCGACGCGCTGGTGGATGCGCTGCTGGACGTGGCCGCAAGCGGTGTCAACACGGTAGAGCGCGACGGCATTTCACAGCAGCATGCCGCACGTTTTGTGCTGGTGGGCACCATGAACCCGGAGGAGGGCGAGCTGCGCCCGCAACTGCTGGACCGCTTTGGTCTGTCGGTGGCGCTGGCCAATCCGGTGGATGCTGCAGAGCGCACCGCCATCCTGCGCGCCCGACTGGGCTTTGATGAAGATCCTGCGTCCTTGCGCGAGCAGCATGCGGAAGAACAACGCGCGCTCAGTGCCGCACTGGTGACGGCCCGTGCTGCGTTGCCAAGCTTGGCCTGGTCGGACGCGGTGCTGCACCATGCGGCGGCCTGCGCCATGGCGGCAGGCGTGGACGGCATGCGTGCCGACCTGGTGATGCTGCGCGCCGCGCGTGCGCTGGCGGCACTGCAAGGGCGCAACGAAGTAACTGTGGACGATGTGGACGCGGTGGCCGAGCTGGCGCTGGCACATCGCCGGCCCGAGGGCAGTGCGGGGCAGGCACCGCGAAATAGCAACGGATCATCCCAACCAACAAACAATCCAGAGCGCTTGCAAGACCAGCCGTCTGCGCCATCTTTACCGCCTGCGCCCCAAGGCGACTGGGGCGCGTTGCCTGCCCAGCCCGAAGGCACCACCAAGGTCCACGCGATAGCCGGGTGGCCGCCAAAAAAAGCCTAGGCCACCCCAGCGGCCGCCCGCGTAACGGGCCTGGCAGCTGGCGGTGGCCTCCGCCCCAACGCATTCCTTCATCAGGCGCCATGGCACGTGCCCACAGCGCGCCGCAGCGCAGCACGGCCATTGCCTGGCTGCCTACGGTGGTGGCCAAGGGGCCTGCGCCACTTCAACGCGAACACCTGCGCTACCAGCCCGTGGCGCTGCGCAGCAGTCGCCTGCATTGCATCGTGCTCGACACCTCGGGTTCCATGCGCCAGCGCGGCCGCTTGGCGCTGGCCAAGGGCCATGCGGCCTTCATGATTGAGCAGGCCGCGCGGCAGGGCGACGATGTGGCGCTGTTGCGCTTTGGCGGGCAGGGTGTGGAACTGCTGCTGCCCCCCGGCCGCGCTCGCGCCTCCGGCAGCCAGCGCCTGCGCCCCGTGGGCGGTGGCGGTGGCACACCGCTGGCCGAAGCCTTGGCCCAGGCCGACCGCCTGCTGCAACGCACGCTGCGCAAGAGCGGCCCCACGGAGTGCTGGCTGTGGCTGCTGACCGATGGCCGCACGCTGGAGCAACCGCAGGCGCCGTTGACCCCGCAGCATCTGGTGATTGTCGATTTTGACGATCCGAAAAAGAACCTGGGCCGCTGTGCCGCCTGGGCCATGCGCTGGGGCGCGGAGCACCGCCTGGCCATGGCTCCGGATTACCAACCGTAAAAGATCGTCATGTCCGACACCGAAATCATTGTCTGCACCACCTGCCGCCCGCCGGGCGCATCGCGTGAGCTGCCCGCCCATGGCCTGGCCTTGTTCGAAGCGGTTCAGGAAGCGCTGCTGGTGTGTGAGCTGGACACCGGGCTGCACAAGGGTCTTCAGTTGCGCGGCCAGGCGTGCATGAGCGGCTGCACCCGCGCCTGCACCGTGACCTTGCAAGCCCGGGGCAAATTCAGCTACTACTTTGGCGACCTGGCCCCCGATGCCGAGACCGCAGCCCAGGTGATTGCCTGCGCGCAACTGCACGTGCAGAGTGCCGACGGCAACCTGGCCCGCAACGCACGGCCCGATCGCCTGCGCAGCGGTATCCTTGCCCGATTGCCCCCTGTTGGTTTGAACGGCCTGGGCTCGACATGAGCGGCCAAATGCACTAAGTTTGTTTTTTTCACCACCCACCTTCCCACTTACCCCAAGGAGAACGCCATGACTGAACCAACGACGCTGACCCACAACCCTTCTCACACCCTGAATCCCGGCCTGGCCGTGCTGCGCCCGCTGCTGGGCGCCGCCGCGCTGGGCCTGGTGGTGCTGTACGGCGTGGCTTTTGCCGAGAGCCCGCTGGCCCACAACGCCGCGCACGATGTGCGCCACATCACCGTTAAACCCTGCCACTGAGCAGCACTTTCACCGGGAGACAGCTATGGTTTTTCAACGATTGATCTGGGCGGCGCTGGCCACTGCCGTGGTGGTGGGTAGCGTGCAAACCGGCGTGCAGCGCTGGCAAGCCGCCCCGCTGATTCTGGCTGCCGAGGTGTACGAGGAGCAAAAGGCAGAGGCTCCGGCGCCCGCCGCCGCTCCCGCTGCCCACGTGCATGCCGAAGGTACGGCGCCGYATGCGCATGAGCACGGCGTTGCCAAGGAATGGGAACCCGCGAACGGCGCCGAGCGCATTGGCTGGACCTGGGTGGCCAACATGCTGCACGCCTTCAGCATGGCGCTGCTGGTGTTTGCGGTGATGGGCGTGTGGCTTTACAAACGTGACGCACAACGCGGTGGCGTGGTGGCTTCACTGCGCCTGGCCGGCGTGGTGGCTGCAGCTGGCTGGTTGAGCTTTCACCTCTGGCCTTCGCTGGGTTTGCATGCGGAAGTACCCGGCATGGAAGCCGCGCCGCTGCAGGCCCGCCAGGTCTGGTGGGTGCTGGCAGTGAGCAGTGCGGCGGGTGCCTGCGCCATAGCCGGTTTTGTGCGCGCATCCTGGCGCTGGCTGGTGTCCGCAGCCTTGCTGGCGTTGCCATTTGTGGTGGGTGCGCCCAAGCTTCAAGGTGATGCCCTGGCCGGTTTTGGCCCCGAAGCCCATGCCGCTCTGGAACAACTCGGCACGCAGTTCATCTGGGCCACAACCTGGGTGTCTTTGTCGTTCTGGGTGAGCCTGGGTCTGGTCAGTGGTTTGGCCTTCCAGCGCTGGGTGCGTCCGGCTTTGCTGGTGGTACTGCAGCGTGCAGACGTACCCGTAGCGGGTGCGGTGCAAGCTCCTCAGTGAATGGTGTGACGGGCTTTGTCTCCGCCGTCGGGGCGGGCCCGGCCGATGCGGCCCGACCCGGCCACGCCTTCAGCGACACCGAGCAACAKGCGGTCTACCGTGCCATCTTCGAGCGGCGCGACATGCGCCACTTCAGCGGCGGCACGGTGGCTGACGATGTGATGCAGCGCCTGCTCTCGGCCGCGCACCACGCGCCTAGTGTGGGCTTCATGCAGCCCTGGCGCTTTATTCGCGTGCGCAATCGGCCCTTGCGCGAAGGTATTCATGGGCTGATTGAGCAGGAACGTGTGCTCACGGCCCAGGCCCTGGGCGAGCGCGAAGACGAGTTCATGAAGCTCAAGGTGCAGGGCGTGCTCGATGCTGCCGAGGTGTTGGTCGTGGCCTTGCCGCCAGGGCGCGAGCAGCATGTGTTTGGCCGCCGTACCCTGCCCGAAATGGATCTGGCCTCGGCAGCCTGCGCCATCCAGAACCTCTGGCTGGCCGCCCGTGCCGAGGGCCTTGGCATGGGCTGGGTCTCGATCTTTGACCCGCAGCAGCTGGGCGGGCTGTTGCAGATGCCTGAAGGCAGCAAGCCGATTGCGGTGTTGTGTCTGGGCCCGGTCCAGGCCTTTTATGACCAGCCCATGCTGCAGGCTGAAAAGTGGGCGCGCCGTGCCCCGCTGGTCGACATGGTGTTTGAAGACTGCTGGGGCCAGACCACCCCGCGTGAGCCGGAAGCCGGCTGAGATGTTTATGCAGTGGGCCAGTTTTCATGCCTTTGCCGTTCCTGCTTCCATGGCAGGGTACACGGCGTGCGTGCTCGGTGTGGTGCTGTTGCTGGCTTTGTGGGTAGACAAATCTTTCGGTGAGCCACCTACAGGTGTGCATCCGGTGGTCTGGATGGGAAACTACCTTCGGGCCTGCGGAAGCATTACCGTGCGCTGCCCGCCCGGGCCGGCTTTTTTCCTCGGCACACTGGCCTGGTGGGTGGGTGTGGCATTGGTGGGCGCAGCAGCCTGGGGGGTGCAGGCACTGGTGTTCTGGCAGCTGGCGGGCTACGTCGAGGCGCCTACCTGGGGCGCCGCCATCGACACTGCTCTGCTGGCCGTGCCGATGGCCTGGTTGCTCAAATGCATGCTGTCATGGCGCATGCTGCGCGAAGAAGTCGGCGCGGTCGAACTGGCGTTGGGCCAGTCGCTGGAAGCAGGGCGGGAGCGCCTCTCCTGGCTGGTAAGCCGCGACACCGCCCAGCTCACTGAAAGCCAGGTGCGGGAAAGCGCGATCGAGTCGCTGGCTGAAAACCTCAATGACTCTGTGGTGGCCCCGGTTTTCTGGTTTGCGTTGCTGGGTTTGCCGGGAGCGGCCATGTACCGCTTTGCCAATACGGCAGACGCCATGTGGGGTTACCGCGGCACCTACCGTGGCAAAAATTGGGAATGGGCCGGCAAGTGGGCGGCACGCGCGGACGACGTTCTCTCCTGGCTGCCGGCGCGCCTGACGGCACTGTTGCTGGCGTTGGCGGCAAGAGGGCTGAAGCTCAAGGCATTGCGCGAAGAAGCCTGCAAGACCCCGTCGCCCAACAGCGGCTGGCCCATGGCAGCCATGGCGTTGGCGCTGGGTATCTCGCTCGGCAAGCCGGGCGTATATACCTTGAACCCCCAAGGGCGGCCACCTGAAGCATCGGACACGGCCCTGGCCCAAACCCTGGCCTCGAAGGCGGTGTTCTCCCAGACCTTGGTTGCCGCCCTGGCGATGCTGTTGATGGCGCTGGTGGCATCGGCATGAACACCAGCTTGGTCACCACGCGCATTCACGGTGGGTCTGACGCACTGGGCGTGCCGCTATACGACTTTTCCACCAACAGCAATGCCTGCGGGCCTTGTCCTGCAGCGCTGGCTGCCGTCCGCCAGGCTGACGCCACCCGTTACCCCGACGCCGGCTACACGCAGTTGCGCAGGCAACTGGCGGCCTTTCACCGTGTCGATGAGGCGCGTGTATTGCTGGCGGCCAGCGCCAGCGAATTCATCTTTCGCATGACCACCCTGGCCGCGCAGCAGGGCGCACGCGCGGTGTGGCTGCCGCCGCACAGTTATGGCGACTATGCGCAGGCGGCTGTTGCGCATGGCCTGGTGGTGGCAAGCCAGCAGCACGATGCGCAGTTGCTCTGGGCCTGCGAGCCTTCCAGCCCGTTGGGTGCTGCACATCGCGGCCTGGGTGAGCTGGTTGAAGGTCAGGAAGTGTCGGCCCTCGTCGTGCTGGACCGCGCTTACGAGCCCCTGCGGCTCAGCGCTGCGCCTACGCTCACGCCGCAGCAACTGCAAACCATCTGGCAGCTGTGGACGCCCAACAAGGCGCTGGGACTGACCGGCGTGCGCGCGGCCTATGTCATCGCGCCTGGGGAACAAGAAGACAGCGTAGCCGCGCTGGAGCAGCTTTGCCCCTCGTGGCCGGTGGGCGCGCATGGCGAGGCCATGCTGCAAGCCTGGGTGAGCAAAGAGGCGCAGGACTGGCTCGCCGGCAGCCTCAATACTTTGCGCGAATGGAAAGCCCGGCAGATCAGTTTGTGCGAATCATTGAGCTGGCACTGCCTGCCCAGCGACGCTAATTTCTTCTGCGCCCAACCGGCCTTGCCCGAAGGCCTGAGCTTGCAGCAGGCGCTGTCAGCACTGCGCGCCCAAAGCATCAAGCTGCGCGACACGACATCATTCGGTTTGCCCGGCCATATGCGCCTGGGCGTGCAGCCGCCAGCCGCGCAGGATGCCCTGCACAACGCGTGGCAACAACTCTCCAGGACAAATTCATGAGTGCAAAAAGTGTCATGGTGCTGGGCACTACCAGCGGCGCCGGTAAAAGCTGGCTGACGACAGCGCTGTGCCGTTACTACGCGCGCCAGGGTTTGAAAGTAGCGCCCTTCAAGGCGCAGAACATGAGCAACAACGCAAGGGTCGTAGCGCAGGGTGAGATCGGCTCCGCTCAATACTTCCAGTCACTCGCCGCCAACGCGGTGCCTGACGTGCGCATGAATCCCTTGCTGCTCAAGCCCGAAAAAGACACACAAAGCCAGGTCGTGTTGATGGGCCAGGTCAACCCCGAACTCTCCCGCATGGAATGGCGCGGCCGCAGTGCCTCGGTCTGGCCGGTGGTGTCGCAGGCGCTCGATGAGTTGATCGCCGAAAACGACGTGGTGGTGATGGAGGGTGCGGGCTCGCCGGCCGAGATCAACCTCAAGTCCAGCGACATCGTCAACATGCGCGCTGCGCAGCATGYCAATGCGGCCTGCCTGCTGGTAACCGACATTGACCGCGGCGGCGCCTTTGCCCACCTGTATGGCACCTGGGCCATGCTGGACGAAGCCGAACGCAAACTCATCAAGGGCTTTGTGCTCAACAAATTTCGCGGCGACGCCAAACTGCTGGCGCCCGGCCCACAAATGCTGCAGGACATGACCGGCATCCCCACGGTGGCCACGTTGCCGATGTGGTGGCAACACGGCTTGCCCGAAGAAGACGGTGTATTTGACGACCGCAGTACCGCGGCAGGGGAAGTCTCCACCACGGTTGCCGTGATCGCCTATCCGCGCATCAGCAACCTCGATGAATTCCAGCCTCTCAAAAACGTGCCGGGCGTACGCTTGAAATGGGTGCGCAGCCCGGTCGACCTGGCCGGCGCCGACTGGATTGTCCTGCCTGGCTCCAAGCACACCAGCGGCGACCTGGCCTGGCTGCGCGCGCAGGGGCTGGACCTGGCCATTGCCGCCCACGCAGGGCAGGGCGGTGCGGTGCTGGGCATTTGCGGTGGGCTGCAGATGCTGGGGGAGGCGCTGATTGACCCGCATGGCATAGACGGCAACGCGCCGGGGCTGGGCCTGCTGCCGGTGGTCACCGTGTTTGAAGAAGATAAAACGGTGCGGCAGCGGCAAGCCCGCTTCGGTGAGGTAGATGGCGCCTGGGCAGCCTTGTCAGGCGTGGCCCTGCAGGGCTATGAAATCCACCACGGCCAGACCGCGCAGCACCCGGCGCTGGCCGCTGCGGGCGATACGGCCAGCGCGGTAATGGCCGACGGCCTGGCCTGGCAGAACATTCGCGGCAATGTGCTGGGCCTGTACCTGCACGGCATGTTTGAAGACCCGGCGGTGCTGCAGGCGCTGTTTGGCGCCACGGTGCCCACGCTGGACTCGGTGTTCGACGGCCTGGCCGATTACATCGGCGAGCATTTCACCCCCGGTGTTTTGCAGTCGCTGATCAGCGGCCGCTGAGCGCTCGCAAGGGCGCTAGCCCGGCATCCGCTTCAAGGGCCCGAAGCAGGCCTGCAGCGACTCTTCCTTGCACACTATGAGCTGATCCTGTTTGGGGCTGAACTGGATGAACCGCACGACCGGCGGGTCCGACGCTTCATGCAGGTCGCCTGAGCAGTCCCGCTTGCCATTGCTGTCGGTCACGGTGTCGGTGAGCCGGTAAAACCCCTGCGCACTCGGCGCTGCGGATATTTCGTAGTCGCCTCGCGTGACTTCTTCGCCGCTGGTGTTAAGCCGGGTGCCCTTGGCGCTGTATTGCCAGGTTTCGGTGCAGGCTTTTCCTGCCAGCGTCCAGCTCCAGGTGCCAACGAGGGGTTGGGGCGAGGGTACTGACGCAGGGGCGGGCGGTGTGGGCTTGGCCGTCTGCGCAGCGGCGAGGCCGCAGAACAAGGTGGCAAGGGCCAAACCGGTGAATTTGCGCAAGGGGTGGCTCCTGGCCATGGAATGGGGATAGCTGTGTGAAAACTTCATGGGGTGATTATGAAGAGGCCACAACGTGACTTCCCCTGCGCCGAGCCATCCCTTTGTCGCCAGGTGTTATTTCTTAAGAAAAAAAGCCCTGAGCCCAATGGGGATGGGCGCAAGCAGCTATAAAAATCATAGCGGACAGGGGCTTGGACCCTGGCGGCCCCGCCCCCTGCAGGTAACTCGCGCAGGGCTGTTCGGCCGCAATTCTTGAGTTTTACAGCAAAATCAGGCTGTAGCGCAGCAAGGACGAGCGCGAGCAGCTATCAAAACTGTAGCAAGTAGGGCTCCCAGGGCTGCGCCATGCGCGAAACCCAGGCTATCGCGCCGGTCCGGGGCGTCGTAATATGGCATTTGTCATGCGCGGCGCATGGGCCTGTGGCCCCAGATGGCAGGCCATCGCCGGCAGGAAAAGAGATATCCTGTGGGCATTGCCGCCCGTCCTGTCCCGAAAGGCTACAGATGAAAAGCCATGCCGGCATCAACCGCATTTACCGCTTCGTCTGGAACGCAGTGTCAAGCCTGTGGATAGCGGTTGCCGAAAACGCCAGGGGCCGCAGCAAGAGTGGCGCCCGACGCTGTGCCAGGCCAACGGGCGGCTTCACACTCAACGCCGCCTGCAGCGCTGCATTGCTCCTGCTTGCCGGAGGTGCCCAGCAGGCCCGGGCCGCAGACGCCGCCAGCGCCAGCGTGTCTGCGGGCGCCGCCAGCCTGGCCACGGTGGGCAACACCACCACCATCAACCAGTCCAGCCAGCGCGTGGCGATTGACTGGACCAGCCTGTCTACCCGTGCCAATGAAGCGCTGGTGTTCAACCAGCCCAACGCCCAGGCCATTGCGCTGAACCGCATCACCGGCAGCAGCCCGAGCGAACTGCTTGGCAGCCTCACGGCCAACGGCCAGGTGTTCATCCTCAACCCGAACGGCGTGCTGTTTGGTGCGGGCAGCCAGGTCAACGTGGGCGGACTGGTGGCTTCAACCTTGGGCATGAGCAATGCCGACTTCATGTCCGGCAACCATGTGTTCACAGGCTCGGTCGGCTCGGTTGTCAACCAGGGCACGCTGAACGCGGGGCAGGGTGGCTACCTCGCCTTGCTGGCGCCCGAAGTACGCAATGAAGGCGTGATGACGGCATCGCTGGGCACTGCACTTCTGGCCGCAGGCAACAAGGTCACGCTGAACATTGATAACGGCAGCCTGCTGGGCTACAGCATCGACCAGGGCGCCATTAACGCGCTGGCCGAGAACAAACATTTGATCCAGGCGAACGGCGGGCAAGTACTGCTTTCCGCGAAAGCCATGGACAGCTTGACCACGGCCACGGTGAACAACACCGGAATCATCGAAGCCAAAACCCTGCAGAACAAGGCCGGCCGTATCCTGCTGATGGGCGACATGGACACCGGCACGGTGAACGCAGGCGGCACGCTGGATGCATCGGCCCCCACGGGCGGTGACGGCGGCTTTGTCGAAACGTCCGCGGCACACGTCAAGGTGGCCGACGGCGCTGTCATCACCACGCTGGCCTCTGCAGGCGGTGGCGGCAACCACGGCACATGGCTGATAGACCCGACCGACTTCACCATCGCCGCGGGCAGCGGTGCGCTGACCGGCAGCGGCATAGGCGCGGGCACCCTGGCCGCCAGCCTCAACCTGGGCAATGTGGCGCTGGCGACCAACAATGCAGGCGGCACGGATAACGGCGACATCCACGTCAACGCGGCCTTCACCTGGAACGCGGGCACCACGCTGACCTTGAGCGCCTGGCGCAATATCAACATCAACGCGTCCATCACCTCGCAGCACGCCAACGGGAAGCTGGCACTGGAATACGGGCTGGGCGCCATCAATGCGGGGAACACTGCAACGTACAACGTGCGCGCGCCGGTCAACCTGCGGGCTGGCGACAACTTCAGCACCCGGCTGGGCAGCGACGGCGTCACGGACCCGTACAAAGTCATCACCAGCCTGGGCGTGGCAGGCAGCACCACCGGCACCGACCTGCAGGGCATCAACGGCAATCCCACCGGCAACTACGTGCTGGGCGCCGACATCGACGCGAGCGACACGGTGAACTGGAACGCCGGCGCGGGTTTCGATACCCTGGGTGGCGTTGGCGCACCAGGTATTTTTGAGGGCCGCTTCGACGGCCTCAACCACAAGATACGCAACCTCTTTATCAACCGTCCGGGCGACAACTTCGTGGGCCTGTTCGGCCTTACGCAGAGCACCAGCATCCAGAACCTCGGGCTGGTGGGCGGCAGCATCACCGGCGCCGACTTTGTGGGCGCCATCGCGGGGCAGGGCTGCTGCACCACCTTCAGCAATGTCTACAGCACGGCAACGGTGCAGGGCATTGACGAGGTTGGCGGCCTGGTGGGCGAACTCAGCCAGGGCGGCATCACCGACGCGTACGCCAGCGGCGCCGTGAGTGGCGACGACAAGGTGGGCGGGCTGGTCGGCAGCTCGCTGGACGGCATCATCACGCGCGCCTACAGCACCGGCCGCGTCACTGCTACCGGTATGGCAGGCGGGCTGGTGGCCGAACAGGTCGGAACGGCCGCGACAAACAACAGCTATTGGGACGTCAACACGTCCGGCCAGGGCAGCAGCGCAGGCGGCACCGGCAAGACCACCGCACAGATGATGCAGGCGGCCACCTTCACCGGCTGGGACATCACCACCCAAGGCGGCTCCACGGCCTCGTGGCGCATTTATGAAGGCCAGACCGGCCCGCTGCTGCGCAGCTTTCTGCAGCCGCTCACGCTGCCCGACACCAGCGTGGCCTACAACGGTGCGCAGCAGTCGGGCGCCGGTGCGCCGGGCGTCACGGCCGCCAGCGGCACCAACCCCGGCAGCTACTTCGCCTGGTCGGGCCAGGAAGGCTATGACATCACGGGTGGCACGCTGACGATTTCGGGTGGCAACTTCCTGATCGACGAGGCCTACCGCAGCGCGATGATCTACCTGGCCGGCGTGAACCGCTCCGCGAACCCCCGCATCGGCCCCAGCCCCGATGCGCAGGTCGATGCCCTGAGGGCAGCCGCTGCCGAAGCCGGCAGCACGGGCGAGAACGAGTAACTCTCAAGCGCATGCAGCGGCTTCCTTGGCTTCAGACCAGCAGGGGCCGCAGGCGCAGCGCCCCATTGGGAGGGGCAGCGCATTACACAAAGTGAAAAGCGTGGGGCTTTTCAGGTACAGGCGCTGACTGCCAGGCCGCCGTGCCGTCGAGCGCTGTACGCATAGCTCTGAATGCTATTGTTTTGATAGCTGCTTGCGCCCGTCTGTATTGCCTGAAGTCCTGGTTTCATGCTTAAAAATCGACCAAAAAATGCCTTTTTTGCATCTAACGAACCCAATGGGGCCGGAAAAACGGTGAAAAACTGCTTTTCAGGCAATTTTGGCTATTTTTTTAGCATTAAAAGTGCCTGTAAGGCAATGCAGACGGGCGCAAGAAGCTATTAAAAGCATAGCAAAATTTTTTGCCAGTGGGGCCCTGTGCCCGCATGGCCAGGCCGGTGTTCCGAAATGCCACACGCCGCCTTTTAACCATACATCCGGACGTTCAATTGGTGGATACTTATGGTTACATGCGCGAGCTGGCTGCTCGTCTTTTTTCCACCGCTCGCCCAGGCGGTAGCCGGATTTCCTGACCTTCCGAAAAGACTCCCATGAAAAGTCACGCCAGCATCAACCGCATCTACCGCCTTGTCTGGAACGCAGCGCTGGGCCTGTGGGTGGCTGTGGCTGAAACCGCCAGAGGCCGAAGCAGGGGCGGCTCCGCGCGCGGCGGTGTTGAAGTTGCTTCCGTCGGCCCCCGTGAGGGCTTCGTTTTTGTCCTGCATGCACGGTGCCGCGCCGCCGTGGTCATGCTGCTGGCGATGTCCGTCTTTAACTTGCAGGTGCATGCCGCCGATGCGCTGAATTCCACCGTGGTGGTGGGCAGCGGCAACGTCAGCACCAGCGGCGCCACCACCACGATCAATCAGGCCAGCCAGCGTCTGGCGATCGACTGGACGCATCTTTCCACCGCAGCCAATGAGGCGCTGGTGTTCAACCAGCCCAATGCGCAGGCCATCGCGCTGAACCGCATTACCGGCAGCAGCCCGAGCGAATTCCTGGGCAGCCTTACGGCTAATGGCCAGGTGTTCATCCTCAACCCGAACGGCGTGCTGTTTGGCGCGGGGTCTCAGGTCAATGTCGGCGGCCTCGTGGCTTCGACGCTTTCCATGAGCAACGCCGACTTCATGGCCGGCAGCACCACGTTTGGCACAGACCCCGGCCAAGCTGGCACCGGCAGCAGCGCGGGCAAGGTTACCAACAAGGGCACGCTGACGGCCGCCACGGGCGGCTATGTGGCCTTGCTGGCGCCCGAGGTACGCAACGAAGGCGTGATCGCCGCCAGCCTGGGAACCGCATTGCTCGCGGCCGGCAACAAAATCACCCTGAACCTGGACAACGGCAATTTGCTGGGCTACAGCATCGACCAGGGCGCGATCAATGCCTTGGCCGAAAACAAGCTGCTGATCCAGGCGAATGGCGGGCAGGTGCTGCTGTCCGCAAAAGCCATGGACCAGCTGACCACGGCGACGGTGAACAACACCGGTGTCATTGAAGCCAAAACCCTGCAGAACAAGGCCGGCCGCATCCTGTTGATGGGCGATATGGAAACGGGCACGGTCAATGTCGGCGGCACGCTCGATGCTTCTGCCCCCGATGGCGGCAATGGCGGCTTTGTCGAAACCAGCGCCGCGCATGTGAAGGTGGCCGACAGCGCCAGGGTCACCACGCTGGCTTCAGCCGGCAACACCGGTAAATGGCTGATAGACCCCAACGATTTCACCATCTCCGCCACGGGCAACATGACGGCTGCTGCCGTCGCGGCCGCTTTGACTGGCGGCAACTTTGAAATCCAGACCGCCACCATGGGCACGGCCGGCGGCAACGGCGACATCCACGTCAACCAGGCGATCAACCGGACGGACAACAACACCTTCACGCTGACTGCCGAACGCGACATCAACATCAATACCGGCGCGAACATCACCAAAACCAATGCAGGCGCGGCCGGTATGACCATGACCGCCGGGCGCAACATCCTCCTCAACGGCAATATCGGTGTGGGCGGGCCTTCCACAACTCTTTCTGTGACGGCCAACGCTGCCGGCGATATCACCGGCACGGGAACCCTGAACCTGAACGGCGGTGCGCTGGACATGACGGCCGACGGCAGCATCGGCGGCACCGACGGCCTGGGGCAAATCTTTGCCGGCAGTTTAAAGCTGCGAGCCACCACGGGTGAAGTGGTCATGAATAGCGGCGTGGACTGGCAGGCCAGCTCCTTTGACCTGTACGCGGGTACCAACATTCGGGGAAATGCCGGCGCCGTCAATGCCACCATGACTGCGCCCGGCGGCAGCTTCACCGCATCTGCGGGCAACACGGGCAATGGGCGAATACGCATCAACAGCTTCTCCAATGCCATAGGCACGCTCAACCTGACCGCCCTGGGGACAGGCGGAGGTGGCCAGGTCGACTTTTTGAGTGCCTCAGCCATTGGCAACGCTTCCATTACGGCAGCCCAGGACGTGAACGTCAGCGCGACTGGCAGCCTCAACCTCAATGCCCTGACCCTGACGGGCGCCAACCAGAACGTCAGCCTGGCGGCCAGTGGCGGCACGCTAACGACGCTGGGCGCCCTGAACACCGGCCCAAGCAACCTGACCTTGTCGGGCGGCTCTCTCTCCCTGGGCGGCGCCTTGAGCGCCAACAACCTCAGCCTGACTGCAACGAGCGGCCTGAACATCAACCGGGACCTCACGGCGACGGGCAACCTGACGCTCATTGCAAACAATACCGGCGTTCAGCAAACCGCCGGCGTCCTGATCGCGGGCGGCACGACGACCGTCAATGCCGGCGTGGGCCAGGTCAGCCTGACAGGCGCCAACAATTTCACCGGTGCGGTCAGCGTTACCAATTCCGGTGCAAGCAACGTCGCGATCAACAATGCGGGCGGTGCGCTGACCCTGGGCACTGTGTCTGTCGGCAGCGGCACGCTGAGCCTGAGCGGCAACAACATCGCGCAGACGGGCGCGATCACGCAGGCCGCCGGCGCGGGTGCGGTAACCATCAACGGCGGCGCCGGCGTGATAAACCTGAGCAACGCGGGCAACAATTTCACGGGTGCGGTTGGGCTCAATAATTCCGGCGTCAATGCAGTGACCATCCGGAATGTGAACGACCTGGTGCTGGGCCCATCCACCGTGGGCGGCAGCCTGACGGCGACTTCCAGCACCGGCTCCATTTCGCAGGCCGGCGCATTGAATGTGACGGGTGCTTCCACGTTCACGCTCAACGGCAGCAGCAAGGACGTGCTGCTGGGCACTTCGGCCAACACCTTCGTCGGTGGCGTGACGGTGAACGGCAGTGRCAGCGTCAGAGACATGGCCTTCCGTTATGGCAGCGGTTTTGCCTTTCCCACCACGCCCAGCTACTCCGGCACCCTGACGCTGATCAAAGACACCGGGATCATCAACCTGGGCACACAAACCTTCAGCGGCGGACTCGCGCTGACGGCGGGCGGCGGCATCAACCTGTTCGGCGGTACGCTGCAGACGGGCGGCGCACAAACCTTCAACAGCGCGGTAACGGTTGCCGGCACCGTCAGCCTGGTCAGCACCGCCGGCGGTATCACATTCGCCAACACGGTCGATGGCGCGAACGCACTGAGCACCACGAGCGCCGGGGCCACCAATTTCAATGCGTCGGTGGGCGCCACCACGGCGCTGACCAGCTTGAGCGTCACTTCGGGCGGCGCCATCAACGTGCAGACCGGCGCCACGCTGCGAACGGGTGACCTGATGCTGACGGYGGCAGGCGGCATAGGCAATGGCATCGGCGGTGYAGCGGCTATTGATGCGGCGCGCCTGAGCGCCATCAATTCAGTCGGCGGCCATATTGCACTGTCGCACACCGGCACGGGCACGCTGGTGGTAACAGACCTGGGGCAGGGCGATGGCATACAGAACAGCGTCGTGGGCGGCAACGTCAGCCTGGCAGCGGCCAATGGCAGCATCCAGGTGCTGGGCAGCAAGGTCAGTGCGGCCGGCGGCAACGTCGTGCTCAGCGCGGCAGGCGCCAGCACTACGCATTCGCTGGAGATCGTGAACAACGGCGCTACCCAATCGAACGTTACTACCACCGGCACAGGCAACATCACCATCAACGGCGACTTGACGAGCGGCGGCGCCAGCGCCACCGGCGGCTCGGCGGGCGGCGTGGTCATTACCAATTCCAACATCACCGCAGGCAACGGAACGATCACCATTTCGGGCAACGCGGGCGTGCCGTCCGGTTTGGCGCAGGTTTCACGCGGCGTGCGCCTGGATTCGGGCGCGAAAGTTACCGGGGCCGGCAACATCAGCATCACGGGCCGGGTCGGCACCAGTTCACTGGCCACCAGCGAGGGTTTGCAGTTGGCTGGCGGGGCGGAGGTCTCTAGCACAGGTGGAGACATTGCGTTCACCGGCACGCTGAACAATCCATCCATCTTTGCCGGRACGGGCCTGCATGTCAGCGGCAAGGTGCAGTCCGGCGCCAGCAAGAAAATCACGCTCACCGGTACGGCGACCGTGGGCGGTTCCTCGGGCACCGGTATATTGATCGATGGGGCAGCAGAGCTGCTCGCCGGCACGGGTGGTTTGACCATTGTGGGCACCGTCAACTCTTCGACGACTGCCACCAACGTCATTGGCACATCCATCGTCGCCTCCAGCCCCGGTGCCAGCCCCATCATCAGCTCTACAGGCGCAATAGATATTACTGGCGCCATGAGTGCCAACTCCGCTTCAGGCAACAGCGCTTTACGCATGGAGGGCGGCACCATCAACTCCAATGGCGCGAACATCGTCTTGCGTGGCTCCGGCGTGCCTGCGCCAGCGCCTGTGGCTGCCCGTGATGTCTATCTCGGCGGTACGACGGTCGCCAGCAGTGGCGGCGAAATCCAGATTATTGGCAACCGGGTCGAGATTCTCAGTGCGGTCAATGCAGGGGCCGGCCGGGTGGTGATTGCACCTTTTACCTCCAACCGGGAGATCAAGCTCGAGTCAGGTGTGGGGGGTATTGAAGCCATGACACTGAATTTGGCGGCCTCTGAGTTGGGCTTAATCACGGCCGGTGTGTTGCAGATTGGCACCCTGACGAGCACAGGCGGTATTGAGATCGCTGGCCCCATCACGGCTGCGCCAGGGCCTTTGCCGGTCATCAGCCTGCTCAATGCCGGCAGCATCAGCCAGACGGGAGCAATCAGTGTGGGCAAGCTCAACGCGGTAGGTTCCTCCGTGACCCTGACCAACGCCGGCAACCAGATCGACGAAATCAGCGGGCGCTCTACCACCGGCGCATTCGCCGTTACCAGCAGCAAGGCTGCGCCGCTCACGGTTGGCACGGTTGACGGGTACGCCGGCATCAACTCGGGCGGCAACCCCACCGCGCTCACCAACCTGAACGGCGCCATCGCGCAGACCCAGGCCATTGTTGCCAGCAGTTTCACCGGCAGCGGTGTGGGGGGCATCAATCTCAACCTGGCTGCCAACCAGATCGGCGCTTTTACGGCGACCAATAGCGGCGCGGGCGATATCGTGCTGCGCAACGGCATCAACACCACACTCACGTCCCTCACCAATACCGGTACGGGCCGCATTGACGTCGACAACATCGGCACGGTCACGCTGGCGTCAAGCGGCATCACTAGCGACGGCACGGCCACGGGTACCACCGCCGGCACAGCGGCGGTACGCATCAAGGGCTCGCAGGGCATTGTGGCCAGCGGTGCGGCCCCGCACATCAGCAATTCGGCGGGCGGCTCGGTCTACCTCGACGGCGGCGCAGGCAGTGTGGGCACCAGCCCCGCCAGCGCCGTGGGTATTTCCGCTGCGTCCGTCACTGCGGTGGCGGCAGGCGGCGCCTCGCAAGTCAACCTGAGCCTGGCCAACGGCGGCACGCTGGAAAACATATTCGCGGCGGGCAGCGTCAATGTCACGGCCACGGCCGGCAGCCTGGCGGTCAAGGCGGTGTCGAGCAGCTCGGTCAGCCTCAGCGCCGCGGCCGGTGCCATTACCGACGGCAACGGCGCGGCGAACAACGTCAGCGGGACGTCTCTGACGGCGTCCTCACAAAACGGCATCGCGCTGGGTACCAACGTGAGCGGTGCGCAGGTGCTGAGCACCACGGGCGCGGCCGGTGACATCAGCATCACCGCCGCCAATGCCATCGACACCGGCAACTTCAGCGTGAGCACCAACGCGGGTTCCGCCCAGACCGTCAGCCTGGCTTCGAATGCCGGCATCACGGTGGGCGGCGCGTTCGGCAACAGCCAGGACAAGCTCAAGCTGATCACGACCGGCGGCAACATCGCCATCAACGGCGCGCTGACGGCCAGCGAACTCACGCTGAACACCGCCGGTACCAGCACACAGAGCGCGGCGATCACTGCTACGGGCCTGGAACTGCTGGGCACCGGCAGCCATGCKCTGAACAATGCAGGCAACGCGGTGACCACGCTGGCAGGCAACACCGGCAGCGTCGACTACTCGCAGGCCGGCGCGCTGGCCGTCGGCACCGTCAACACGGCAGGGTTGACTGCCAGCGGCAAGGTGCTGGTGCGCGCCACCGGCGCTGCGGGTGACATCACGCTGAACAACACCGTGACTTCCGGCAGTGCCGCCAATGATTCGCTGGTGCTGGCCGCCGGGCGCAACTTCATCAACAACGCCGGCGCCACGCCGCTGAACCCGGGCGCGGGCCGCTTCCTGGTGTATTCGACCGACCCGACGGCCAACACCTTTGGCGGCTTTGCCTCCACCGGCAACGCTTTCAGCCGTACCTACGCCGCCAATGCTCCCACCGATGCATCCATGACTTCGCTCAGCGGCAACCGCATGGTGTACAGCGTGACGCCGGTGCTCACCATCACGGGTGACAACCAGGCCAAGGTCTATGGCGCGGCCGACCCAGGCCTGACGTACACACTGAATTCCGGGCTGGTGRCCGGCGACACGGCTGCAACCGCATTGGCCGGCGTGCTGGCAGCGCCGACGGGTTCCGCGGCCTCCGCGGGCACGCACGCCATCACCCAGGGCACGCTGGCTTCAGCCCTGGGCTACGGCATTGCGTACACCAACGGCACCCTGACGGTGGGCAAAGCCACGGTGAGCGTGACAGGCATGGCGGCCAACAACAAAACCTACGATGGCAGCGCAACAGCGACCCTCGGCAACGTCGGCACCCTGACGGGCCTGGCCTACGGTGAGCTATTGACCTTGAATTCCACGGGTGCCAACTTCTCCGACGCGAATGCCGCCAACGGCAAGACCGTGACCGCCACTTACGGCCTGGCCAACGGCGCGGGCGGCCTGGCCAGCAACTACCAGCTGGCTGCGGCTCCCGTCACGGCGACGGCCGACATCAACAAGGCCAACCTGAGCGTCACGGCCAACAATGACAACCGGACCGTGGGCGCCGCAGCCTATACCGGCGGAAACGGCGTGAGTTTCAGCGGCTTTGTGGGCGGCGAAACGGCTGCCGTGCTGGGCGGCGCGCTGACCTACGGCGGCAGTTCGCAAGGCGCGAGCGCTGTGGGCAGCTACGCCATTACGCCCGGCGGCTACAGTGCCGGCAATTACGCGCTGGCCTATGTCGACGGCGTGCTGACCATCAACCCGGTAGCAGCGCCTGTACCGGTGCCGGTAGTGCCAGGCGGCAGCCCGGCAAGCGACGCTTATCTGAGCGCGCTACGGAACATCGCGAGCCTTGGCGCTTCAGGTGACGGTGGCGGCGCGCAGGGAGGTGGTGCAGACCCCAGTGACGCCCTGAAAGCTGCCGCTGCCGAAGCCGGAAACACGAACGAGGAATAAGCCCACCCCCGTCCAGCCTCACTTCGTGTAGCCTGTTCCCCCCTCAGGGGGCGGCGCCTGCGGTCTGGCAAAGCCAGTCCCGCGGCCCCCGTTTGTGCGCACAGAACTCTTCAACCAGCATGAGCCGTGGAACCGGCTTTGCCGGGCCACAGGCGGGCGGCCCCCTCGGGGGGCAAGGAACTACACGGAGTGAGTGACTGTGGGGGCCAATGGAAGCCACAAGGTAAAGCGCGTGCCCGCCGGCCCCGATTGCCAGTTGACCGTGCCGTCAATGGTTTGCGCGCGGCGCCGCTGGTTTTGCAGGCCTTTCCCCGCGGCGTCGCCAAAGGCTTGGTCGACATCAAAGCCCTGGCCGTTGTCTTCGATGATGACCTGCACCCCGGCGCCTTCGATGGCAGTGCTAAAGCGGATCTCGGTCGCATGCGTATGGCGCAGGATGTTGGCCACGCTTTCCTGGATGATGCGCAGGATGTGCAGCGCGCTGGAAGGGTTCAGCCAGTCCAGCGTGGGGAGTACCTGCACTTCCCACAGCAGCGTGACGCCGGTGCCTTCCAGCCGGGGTTCGAGCCGGAAACGCAGTGTGGCCAGCAGCAGCAACAGGTCGGCCTCCACCGGCTCCATCGAGTCGATGGCGAGCTTCAGGTCGTCCATACAGTCCTTGAGGGTCTGCGTCACGCGTTCGTCGCTCATGCCGCCGCCTTCGATGGAGCGGATGGCGCTGATCAGCGTCGAGCCCAAGCCGTCGTGCATGTCCTGCATCATGCGCTGGCGTTCATCGCTCAGCATCTGCTGCTGGGCAATCTCGCGCAGGCTGCGGTGGCTGGCTTCAAGTTCGGCTTCGCGTGCCCGCAGGCGCTCGGCCAGGCTGGCGTTGACCTGCTCGACTTCCGCAATGGCGCCGGTGTAACGGCGGTACATCACATAACCGAAGACGCTGAAGGTGATCGCGTTGGTATGCGGGCCCAGATACCAGTTTTCGGGGCTGATGAAATTGTTCTGTACCAGCCAGTCGGTCGCGCTAAAGAGCGTGGCCAGCACCGTCCCGATGGCCACCACCATGGCGCTGCGAGAGCGCCCCCAGGCGTTGATGACGCCCGCCACGCTGACGCTCACGCCCATCAGTGCGGCCACCACATACAGCACTGGTGTGGTCCTCGGCGTGTTGGGCAGGGCCGACCACAGGGGCAGGGTCAGCAGGGCCATCAGCACGGACGCGGTGATCAGTGCCCGCGTCAGCCACAGTTGCTGGCGCCGGTGCAGCAGGCCGATTGAAAAGTGCACCACCGTGACCAGCCAGAACAGCGAGTTGACGGTGAACCAGGCAAACCAGTCGTTGGCAATCGGGAAGCTCACATAAAAATGCAGGCCCCGCATGAAGGACATGGCCGCCAGCACAAAAAACAGCAGATAGCCCGGCTCATGCCGGCGCCGCAACCACACCAGCAAGGCGAAGATGCCGACCGCGAGGAAAGCCGAGCTGAACATGCCCGGCAATTCCTGCTGCAGCCATTGGCGGCCGTGGTAGCGCCAGCTGATGGCATCCACCGGGCCCAGCCACAGTGATGACAGCGCCACCTGCGTCGCAGCCGTGTGCTCGATGCGCAGTGTGATCTCGTGCGGCAGCCGGCCGTCCGGTGATTTCTCCAGCAGCACCCACATCGGCGTGTGCGGGCTGTTCCATAACGGGCCTTGCTGCTGAGCGGTGTGTACCAGATGACCGTCGGCATAGACCGCGAGGGTGCCGTCGGTGCGCACGCGGGCCGCATACAGCGCCAGTGGCGTGGACGATGCCGGGGCCTGCGGCACGGTCAGTCGAAACCAGCTGGTGCGTGTGACGGGGGCCACGCTGGCGGATGCTGCAGCCCGGGCCTGTCCCAGCAACGCTATGGGCAGGGCATGCGGCAGCGTAACGGGTTGCCAGCGGTCCAGCAGGATTTGGCCGTCGAGAGTGAGCGGTGGCGAGGTGAAGCCCGCATCGGTTTGCACCTGCCAGTCAGCCTGGGTGAGATGCAGGGCCGCTGCGTTGGGGGAGCCACCCGCGCGGGTGCCCGCAGAGTCACAGGCGACAAGACCCGTCAGCACCGCAGCCGCTGCCAGCAGCGCTACGGCTATGCGGGGCGAAAAACGCAGGAGGCGGTGGTGATGAAAAGGCATTCGCGCGGGCAACTACTGCGCCAAAATGCCCTGGTTCCTGGCTTCGTAGATCGCTTCAGCCTTGGAGGTAACCTTGAGTTTGCTGTAGATGCGCCGCACAAAAGTGCGCACCGTGAAGTGCGACAACTCCATCAACCTGGCGATTTCCACCGCAGTGAAGCCTTTGGTGATGTAGTCCAGCACTTCTTTTTCACGTGCCGACAGCAGCGATGACGCGTCGATATCGGCGGGCGTCGTGCCGGCGCCAGCTGCGGTGCTGCGGCGAAAGCGTGCCAGCACCTGCCGGGCGATGATGGGGCTGATCGGGCTGCCGCCGCTGGCCAGGCTGCGGATCTCGGCCGCCATCTTCAGCGGTGAGCTGTCTTTCAGCAGGTAGCCGGCAGCGCCGGACTCGATCGACTGCATCACATGCGTCTCGTCGCCAAAATTGGTGCTCACCATGATGCTGCAGGCCGGCCACTGTCGGGAAGCCGCGCGGATCACGTCAATGCCCGAGCCATCGGGCAGGCCCAAATCAACCAGCAGCACATCGGCCGGCGGCTGCTTCAGCATCTGCAAGCCTTCGGCACGGGTGCCCGCCGCGCCCACCAGGCGCATGTCAGAAGCGCCCTGCACCACGCGACTCAGCGCTCCGCGAAAGCCCGGATCGTCCTCGACGATGGCGACATGGATCACGGGCAGGTCTTGTTCAGCGGAAGGTGCATTCATCAGGCAGACATTTTGCGACGGTTTCGGGCGCACGACTCGCTATTTGTGTAGCTCGTTTGTTCTACGTGCAGGCCGGTAACGGGTGTCTGGTCACCGGCAGGGCCTGTTCGCTGCCCGCCGGTGCCGATCATCATGCCACCCGGCCGACCGGTTTGCTATATTTTTGATAGCTGTTCGCGCCTATTTTTATTGGTCTGCAATCCGATCTCGTCTCTAGAACGGGGCCCCTGAAGGTATCTGGCGTAGCGCATATGCGCTACAGACAGCGGCTTTCGTGATTCGTACGATGACGGCCAGTCGGGCAAGGCGTTCCACAACATCCGGGGCGCTGGCCCGACTGATTGGCGGGCAACCTGGCTCGCTGCAAGTTCCACCCGCCAACGAAAGCCTCCATGAAAAGTCACGCCAGCATGAACCGTATTTACCGCCTTGTCTGGAACACCGCCCTGAATCTGTGGGTGGCCGTGGCGGAAAATGCCAAGGGCAGAAGCAAGGGTGGCTCGGCGCGCGGCAGCGTGCAGTGGGATGACGTGCAGGCGGAAGGAGGCCATGGCGTCGATGGCGGTGGCGCGGACTTCAGGCTCAATACGGCCTGCCGCGCGGCGCTGGTGTTGCTTACCTCCCTGGCGGTGCTCACACATGAAGCGCATGCGGCCGATGCAGCCAATGCCAGTGTGTCGGCGGGTAGCGGCAGTGTCTCCACGCTAGGCAACACCACCACCATCAACCAGGCCAGCCAGCGCCTGGCCATCGACTGGACCAGTTTGTCTACTGCGGCCAACGAGGCGCTGCGATTCAACCAGCCCAATGCCTCAGCGATTGCACTGAACCGCATCACCGGCGCCAGCCCCAGCGAGCTGCTCGGCAGCCTGACTGCCAATGGCCAGGTCTTCATTCTTAATCCCAACGGGGTGTTGTTTGGTGCCGGCTCACAGGTCAACGTCGGCGGACTGGTGGCTTCTACCTTGAGCATGAGCAATGCCGACTTCATGGCGGGGAACCACGTCTTCAGCAGCAACGGCAGCAGCGGCTCTGTGGTCAACCAGGGCACCTTGACGGCGGCTCCCGGCGGCTACCTGGCGTTGCTGGCACCGGAAGTGCGCAACGAAGGCGTGATGACCGCAAGCCTTGGCACGGCGCTTCTGGCTGCGGGCAACAAAGTCACCTTGAACCTGGACAACGGGAGCCTGCTCGGCTACAGCATCGATCAGGGCGCGATCAACGCACTGGCCGAGAACAAACAGCTCATCAAGGCCGACGGCGGCCAGGTGCTGCTGGGCGCGAAAGCGCTCGACAGTCTCACCACGGGCACCGTCAACAACACCGGCGTCATTGAAGCGAAGACGATTGCCAACAAGGCCGGCCGCATCATGCTGATCGGCGATATGGAGCACGGCATGGTCAACATGGGCGGTACGCTGGATGCCAGCGCCCCGGATGGCGGTGACGGCGGCTTTATCGAGACAAGCGCCGCGCACTTCAAAATCCTGCCGGGCTTCAGGGTGAACACGCTGGCGCCGCGAGGCAAGACCGGCACCTGGCTGCTCGACCCGGCCACGATGACCATCGCGGGCGGCACAGGCGGGGCCGCCGACACCATTTACGAGGACACGATTGAAGCGATGGGTTCCGACGTGGTTATTGAGGCCACGGATTCGATCAACGTCACGGGCACTTTCGGCAATGCCGATGTAGAGCTCCTCAGTGGCCTCAATCTCACCATCAGAACCACCGGTCCCACCGGTACCGGCATCGACCTCACGGGCAGCACGCACGGCGCCGGCCTGGCGTTCAAGGTTTCCGGCGGGGGCTCGGCGAGCGTGACCACAGCGGCGGCCACCCAGGCTATCAAGACCTCCGCCATCTCCGCGACCGGCGGCGCCGGCACGATCAATCTCAACTCCGCCGGCGCGCTGGATATCAGCAACACGGTCCTGCAGACCAGCGGAGGCGCGATCACGCTGACCGGCGCGGGCCAGGCCGGGAGTTCGGGCGTGCGGGTGTCCCAAAGCACCCTGAACGCCGGCACCGGCGCCCTCACCATCAACGGTACCACGACAGACCAGTCGCAGTATGGCGTGCTGTTGGACCGCTCCACGCTTACCAGCGGCAATGCCAACATCAACAGCGCCGATAGCGCCGTGAAGCTGGCGGGCACCAGCGTGGCAAGCACCGGAAACATCACCGTCGAAGCGTCGGGTGCCAGGACGAGCCACCACGCGCTCGAGCTCGTCAATGAAGGCGCCACGCAAACCAACATCGGCGTCAGCGGGGGCGGAACGATAAACATCACCGGCAGACTGGTGAATGGCGGTGGCAGCGCCACGGGCGGCTCTTCGGGCGGCGTGGTCGTCACCAATTCCAGCGTGACCGGCGGCACCGGCACCGTCACCATCGCCGGTGACGTAGGCATGACCGGGGTCATCGCTCAGGTGGCCCGCGGCGTACGGCTGGATTCTCTGGCCAGGATCACAGGTGCGGGCAATATCGACATCACCGGGCGTACAGGGTTGTTTTCCCTGGCAGGTACTGCCGGCGTGGAACTCGGCACCGGCTCGGAGGTATCCAGCACCGGCGGCTATATCACCGCTACCGGCCGGGCCGGTGTCAGTAGTGCCGCCACCGAGGTCAAGGGCCTGATAGCAAGAGGAAAAGTGCAGTCCGGCACCTTGCGCAGCATCACGCTGGACGGATCGTCCTCGTTAAATGCTGCCGGGATCAGCGGCTCCGGCGTCCTCATCGATGCCGGCGCAGACATCGTCGCGGGCAGGCTTGGTTTTAACAGTACGGGTTTGTTCAGTAGTTCGAACGGGGGAACGGCGAACATTACCGGCATCTCCATGGTGGGCGGCAGCATCAACTCGACCGGCGAGATCACCATGATCGGCAACCTCGGTGGGACAAGCTCTATGGGCGGGGGTCATGCCGTGAGCCTGACCGGCGGCAGCATCAACTCCAACACGGCGGCCATGACGCTGCGCGGAATGAATTTTCCTACGGGTGCAATTGCGCCGGCCGGCAGCTACGCCCTGAACATCGACGGCGCCAGCATCACCAGCGGAGGCGGTGCGATCACGCTGCTGGGCGACCGCATCAACATCGGCTCCGCCGTCAACGCGGGCGCGGGCAAGGTGCTGGTCAACACGGACATCTTCAGCGCCAACCAGCCGATCACACTCGGCGGCGCATCAGAAACCGCCGCCATGAACCTGAGCAACGCCGAGCTTAACCGGATCACCGCGTCGGTGATCGCGATCGGCAGCACTTCCAATACAGGCGGCATAGTCATCGGCAACACCGGCGGCGCGATCAACCTGGCCAGCGCACCCAGCTTGAGCCTGATAAACAGCAACGCTGCAGGTTCGGGCATCTCGCAAACAGCGGCATTCACGGTTGCCAACCTGAAGGCCGATGCACAAACCGTCATCCTGGACAACTCACTCAACCAGATCAGCCAGGTCAGCGGTCGCGCCTACGGAACGAACAATTTCGAGGTTAGCTCCTACTCTGCCTTGTCGGTGGGGACGGTGGACGGAACGGCCGGCATCACCCAGTCCGGCACCGGTCTTGTTGCGCTGCTAAGCCGCGGCGCGCTGTCGCAAACCCAGGCCATCGTCGCGAACACCTTGCAGGCCACCAGTTTCGGGGGCATGACGCTGGCCAACGCAGGCAACCAGATCCAGAATTTCGGCAGACTTAACAACAGTACATCGGGCGACATCACCCTTCGCAACACCGCCGCCACCGCCAGCTTCCAGGGCAGCTTCAACAGCGCCGGCCGCGTCGATATCGCCAACACGGGCAATATCTTGATGGTGGGCTCCTACATGCCTTTTTTGAGCAACGCCACGGGTACGACTGCGGGCACCGCCGGCTTCAGCATGGTGGCCACGGGCGGCATCAGTACGCAAACTGTCCAGACCAACATCAATCCCCTCTCGGGTGGCTCGGTCTACCTGGAGGCGGGCAACGGCAGCATAGGCGCCAGCACCGCCCGCCCCATCACCATTTACACGACCGGCCCGGTCGTTGCGGTGGCGAGCGGCGCCGGTTCACAGGTCAACCTGGACCTGGCCAACGGCGGCACCCTGGAAAACGTCAGTGCAACGGGCGCGGTGAACGTCACCGCTGCCTTCGCCCTGGCGGTCAAGACGGTGTCCGGCAGCTCGGTCACTCTCAGCTCCTCGCTCGGAGCCATCCTTGACGCCAATGGCGCGGCCAACAACATCACCAGCACCACGCTTAACGCGACCGCACGGGAAAGCATCACGCTGGGCACCAATGTGACCGGCCTGCAAACGCTGGCGACCACAGAACCTGGCGCTGCGGGCGACATCAGCCTCACTGCCGCCAATGCGCTGAGTACCAGCAATCTCGCCATCAGCACTAACGCCGGGTCTGCGCAGACAGTCAGCGTGTCATCCGCGGCCGGCATCACGGTCGACAACGCCTTCGGCAATGCGCAGGACAAGTTCAAGCTGATCACGACCGGTGGCAACATCGCCATCAACGGCGCGCTGACGGCCAGCGAACTCACGCTGAGCACCGCCGGTACCAGCACACAAACCGCGGGCATCACGGCCACCGGCCTGGAGCTGCTGGGCACGGGCAGCCACGCACTGACCAACGCCGCCAATGCGGTGACCACGCTGGCCGGCAACACAGGCAACGCCAGCTACTCGCAGGCCGGTGCGCTGGCCATTGGCACCGTCAACACAGCAGGGCTGACTGCCAGCGGCAAGGTGTTGGTGCGCACCACAGGGGCGGCCAGCGACCTCACTTTGAACAACACCGTCACCTCCGGCAGCGCGGCCAATGATTCCCTGGTGTTGGCCGCCGGGCGCAACCTTGTGAACAACGCCGGGGCTGGCGCGCTCAATCCTGGCGCGGGCGGCCGTTTCCTCGTGTATTCGACCGATCCGGCTGCCAGCACCCTGGGCGGCCTGGTTTCCACCGGCAACGCCTTTGGCCGCACCTATGCCGCCAATGCGCCCAGCGATGCGTCAATGGCCTCTCTCACCGGTAACCGCTTTGTCTACAGCGTTGTGCCGACGCTCAACGTGAGCGGCGACAACGTGAGCAAGGCATACGGCGGCGCCGACCCGGCCCTCACCTACACCGTCAACAGCGGCCTGGTGGCGGGCGACACCGCGGCAACTGCGCTGAACGGTGCGCTGTCGGCGCCCACAGGCGCTGCCACGACYAGCCCCACACATGCCATCACGCAGGGCACGCTGGCATCGGCCCTGGGTTACAACGTCGTCTATACCAACGGCACGCTGACGATGACCGGTACGCCGCCTTTGCCTGCATCCCTTTTCGGCGTGACGGCAGCGCTGGATGGGCCTTATGTGACCGCGCTCAACGCCATTGCCGGCACGGGCAATGCCATGGGTGGCGTCACGGGTGGCGCCGATAGCGCCAATGGAGATGGCACAGGCAGCATATCGAGCGCGGTGGACGACGATCCGTTCAACATACTGGATGATGGCGCGCGCATGAAGGCGTTGAATGCCGCCGCAGAGGCAGCCCGCCAGGACAGAGGCGAATAGGCGGCAGCTTGGGGAGGAGGCGGGGTAGGCGAGGCCCTGGTGGGCCTGCGGTGAGACTCTGCGCAGGCAGCCTGCACGGGTGTGGTTACCTTGCTGGCCACTGGCTTGCCTTTGGTGACTGCCAGTAAAGGCAGTACTACGCCCGGCACGCCAGACACAGTGCAGTACAGGATCGCGCTGCAAACCGTCTACCAAACCAGCCGCGAGACGGTCAACAGCGGCCCCGCCAGCTTCATTGAGCCCGACAACCGCGACGATGAGGCGGGCGGGAATGGCAACGGCAGTAACGGCAACAGCGGTGACAGCGGCAACGCCAGGCTGTCGAACTCGCTGGTCAGTATCGTCAGCTGCGGTTTATTGATGCCCAAAAGCGWTAGCCGTGCCACTTGTGAATAAACCATTTTCATGGCTCTTCATTAGCTCGGTCGGGCTGTAGCCATTTATGGGCGGGCGCAAGCAGCTATTAAAAATGTAGCAATGACTCCGCGAAAGCCAAGTCGTCCCCCAACGATGGCAAGCTGGATGCGCGGCCTGGCCATTTCGGAGCCTGCAGGGAATCCCTGGTTGGGCTGAGCGCTTACATCAATTGGGGCGCCGTTGGGCGACGGATTAGGGTGGGCCTCATAGCGCATTTGTGCTACAGGCAAAACCGGCAGATATAGTTACGATTGGTTTCATGTCCCTAAAAATGGGGACATACAGGATGAGCTGTCTCTGCGACATTGCCGGAGCGGTCACGCTGGACGTACTGCATCCGCAGTATGGCTGCATGAGAGTCGGGTACACACAATTGCAGGATGTCGCCCGGGGCATCGAAGCCATGGCCCGGGGGGGTGATGGGGTGTATGGATGGTCAGCTGCCATGAAGGAGCAGTGGCTTGTGTTGGATGAGCATTAAAAAAGTAGAGCGAAAAAATGAAACAGAATTCGTTACCCCTTTCCGCGCTGGCTTCAGCCCTGTTGGTAGCTTTGCATACCGGCGCCTGGGCGCAGACTGCCCCAGTCCCTGACGCCGGCCAGGTGCTGCGCGACCTGCAGCAGGCGCCCGCCTTGCCGCCGCCACAGAGCGTTCCGCTGCAGCGCATCGAAGAGTCAGCCGACCCCAGCCAGAAAGGCGAGGCGAGGGTGCTCGTCAAGTCCATCACCATCACCGGCAACCAGGAAATCCCGTCCAGCGAACTTCAGCCCCTGGTGGCCGGCCTCATAGGCGCGGAGCGCTCGCTGAGCCAGCTCAATGCCGCCGCCCGCCGCATCACGGCCTACTACCGCAGCCGGGGGTTTGCCGTGGCCCGCGCTTATTTGCCCGCGCAGGACATCACCGACGGCGCCGTCACCATCAGCGTGATTGAAGGGCGCATTTCCAGCCACAAGATCAACAACCAGTCGCTGCTGAGTGACGAACGCGCGCAGGCCTACCTGGGCCAGGTCAAGGACGGCGACGTCATCAAGTCCGACCAGATTGACCGCGGCCTGTTGCTGCTGCAGGACACGCCCGGCGTCAGCACCTCGCGCGCCACGCTGCAGCCCGGCGCCAGCGTGGGGACGTCCGAGCTGCTGATTGAGGTCAACCCGGCCAAGCCCTACAGCGGCAATGTCGTGGTCGACAACTACGGCAGCCGCTACACCGGCGAATACCGCGTGGCCGGTACGTTCAACCTCGTCAGCCCGCTGAAGATCGGTGACCAGCTCACCGTCAATGCACTGACCAGCGGCCGCAACCTCAGCTTCACGCGATTGGCCTACCAGTTGCCTGTGGGCAGCGACGGCCTCAAGGTAGGCGCCGCCTACTTCGACACCCGCTACAAGCTGGGCCAGGAGTTTGAAACCCTGCAGGCCCATGGCACGGCCACCTCTGCCAGCCTGTTTGCCGCTTACCCCTTCATCCGCAGCCAGCTTAAAAACCTGAACGGCACAGTGTCGGTGGAAGACAAGCAGCTCAAAGACTATGTAGACGCGACCTCTACCTTCACACCCAAGAAAGTCCTGGTCACCACCTTTGGCCTTTCAGGCAACCTGCAGGATGCCCTGGGCGGCGGGGGCATCACCGGCCTGGACCTGTCGGTAGCGATGGGCAACCTGCGCATCAACTCGCCCACCGCATTGGCCATTGACGCGGCCTCGGCACAGTCCAATGGCAGCTACACCCGTGTTTCTTATGGCGCCAGTCGCTTGCAGCGCTTTACCGACAGCACCTTCCTGGCCGTGTCAGTGACGGGCCAACTGGCCAGCAAAAACCTGGATTCATCCGAGAAGTTCTCATTGGGCGGCGTCAACGGGGTGCGCGCCTATCCGCAGGGTGAGGCTGGCGGCGATGAAGGCTACCGCGGCACGGTTGAGTTGCGCCACAACGTGATGGCCAATGTGCAGGCTACCGTGTTCTATGACTGGGGCAAGGTCACCATCAACCGCAACCCTTTCGGCGCGGCGGCCTCCAACAGCCGCCAGCTGGCCGGCGCGGGCTTTGGCCTGAATGCCAGCCTGGCGGGTGTGCAGCTGCGTTCTTCGCTGGCCTGGCGCACTGACGGCGGACTGCCGACTTCCATCCCGGCCTCGTCGGCCAAGCGGCCCACGCTGTGGCTGCAGGCGTCCATGGCGTTCTGACGGGCCTGGTATCTGAAGCCTGCCGGCGGTTCTCAAATCTCCGAAGTAAATCGGGTTTTTGGCTAATAAGGACGGGCGCAAGCAGCTATCAAAAACATAGCGCCATCGTGGCGCCGCCTTGCAAGTTGCTGTGTGAAAGCATCGCGGCCTGGCGATCTGGGACGCGGTGGAACAAGGGGCGCAAACTATCGCGCGCTGGACGCGCTGAAAAAATAGCGCGCCGAGGTTTCCAGGACGCGCAAGGCGTTTGCCCTGACATCGCTTGAGAGCTGCTTAGGGGCTTGTACGTAAAACGGCCAGTTGGCAGAGGTGCGGCCCTGTGGTGGCCGGGTAAACGGAATGACCGGAGTGACTGGCGTGGCCAGGGTGACAGGGGTGAAGGGTGGCCTGGTGGGCGGGTCATGTAGAAGCTGCATGTCAGTCTCTGGGTTGGGTTGTTCTATGGAATCACTTTGAAGAACAATGGTACTGTACATATATACAGTCTTCAACTATGATTTACCCATGGACACAAACACCCCACCCGAATGGATTGCCCGCTGCGCTGAAAGGCTGCACCAGCGATGGCACACCGTCGGGCCTGACCAGCTTGAAGAGGTCGCAGCAGTCATCTGGCAGGACGTGAACCTGCGGCGCATGGCGCCCGCTGACGCCGCGGCGCTGTGGCTCAAGCCGGTTGTGCCGGCCCCAGATGGGACATAGCGGGCCGGCCGCAAGCGGCGCGGCGCGCAGCGGCCTTACTTTTTCATTTCGTCCTTGCCCATGGCGTCCTTGGCCATGGGGTCTTTTTTCATCTTGTCTTTTTTGGCCATGGCCATCTTGTCGTCCTTCTTCATGCCGTCCTTCGCCATGGCATCTTTACCCATGGCATCTTTCGCCATCGGATCCTTGGCCATGGCATCTTTTTTCATCGCATCCTTCTTCATGCCGTCTTTGGCCATGGCGTCTTTGCCCATGGCGTCCTTTTTCATCGCGTCTTGCGCCATGGCACTGCCGCCGGCGAAGAGCATGCAGGCAGACAGGAGGGTTGCAGTCAATTTGTTCATGGTGTTGTCCTTGAGTGGTAGTGAATGAATGGATTGTTGAAAAAAGGCAATCGTTAAATGATTGCCCGCGTTGCAGGGTCTCTGAGCAGCGCTCAGCTACCTCCGAACCAGTTGTAGCCCTGGTCTTCCCAGTAGCCTCCAGGGTAGGTGTTGGTGACAAAAATCGCCTGGATGTGTTTGGGGTTCTTGTAGCCCAGCTTGGTGGGCATGCGCAGCTTCATCGGGAAGCCGTATTTGGGTGGCAGCGGCTGCCCGTCGTAAGTCAGCGCCAGCAGGGTTTGCGGGTGCAGCGCGGTGGGCATGTCGATGCTGGTGAAGTAGTCGTCGGCGCATTTGAAGCCGACGTACTTCGCGCTCAGGTCGGCGCCCACATGACGCAGGAAACTGCCGAAGTGCACGCCGCCCCATTTGCCGATCGCGCTCCAGCCTTCCACGCAGATGTGGCGGGTGACCTGGTCCACCTGTGCCATGGCGCGCAACTCGGGCAACGCCCATTTGCGCCTGTCGGACACCATGCCCGTGACTTCCAGCCGGTAGCTGCTTTCTTCGATTTCCCGGATTTCGTCCTCGCCGTAGTAGGCGTTAAAGGGGAAAGGCCGGGTGATCATGGATTCGGGGTAGGTCGGCGCCAGGCGGTTGGGATCAAACAGCAAGCCCTGCACCTCGTCGTTGATGCGCGAGATCTTGCCGAGAGCGGTGTTGACGCTTTCGCTGTCGTCCAGCATGCAG
>NZ_JBFUCA010000002.1:0-36132 GCF_056405475.1 Polaromonas sp. P1_G4 | reverse complement strand
GTCATTGAGGAAACCATACGCCTGGTGTGGGGCTCCTCGGAAAAGCAGTTGATGCTGCCTGAAGTCATCTCTGGCGCTTTCCTGATGGGTGACCTGGTCTATTCGAAGTATCGCTTCTTCGCCAGTGGATTCGCCATCCTGATGATCATGCTGCTCTGGGTGTTTTTGCAGAAGACGCCTTACGGCGCGATCATCAAGGCCGGCGCGCACGACAGTGAAATGGTGCGCGCCCTGGGCATCAACCTTTCTCGCCTGCGCCTTTTCGTATTTGGTCTGGGCGTGGCGTTGGCCGCCATCGCCGGCGTGGTCATGGCGCCGATCTGGGGTATCCGCCCGCATGTGGGCGTAGACGCAGTGGTGCCGGCATTCCTGATCATTGTGCTGGGCGGCGTCGGTTCGCTCTGGGGTGCAGTGATCGCCGGGCTGATGGTCGGCATGGTTGTTGGGCTCACGGGTTCGTATGCGTCCGAATGGTCGTTGATGTCCATGTACCTCTTGTTCATTGCCGTCGTGACATTCCGCTCACGTGGATTGTTTGGCAAGAAGAGCGTCCTGGACGCTTGAAGTCGGCACACCCCCGTCTCGGCTCACTTTGTGTAGCCGGATCCCCCCTTGCAGGGGGCAACACTAGCGGCCCGGCAAAGCCGGTTCCGCGGTGTTCTGGTAAAGAGTTTTTTGACGACTATGAAAGTTGAGTAATGAAACCGCTTGAAAACAAAGTCGCGCTCGTCACGGGCGCGGCGGGCACCATGGGCCTGGCCGTCGTCAAGGTGTTGCTGGAGGACGGCTGCAAGGTCGCGATGGTGGATGTCAGCCATGAACGCAACCGTGCGCTCGCACATGAGTTGGGCTCGCGTGTCCTGCCGTTCTCGTTTGACATCAGCGATGCGGCCGCCGTGAGCGACGGTCATGCGCTCATCGTCAAGGCCTTCGGGCCAGTCGACATCCTGATCAACAACGCGGGCATCCTGTCCAACAACAAGATCGAGGCCACCGAAGCGGGTGAATGGCGGCGCGTGATGGGCGCCAACCTCGACGGCGCTTTTTACCTTGCGCAGCAGGTGGTGCCGGCAATGAAGGTGCGGCGCTTCGGCCGCATCATCAACACCAGCTCCCTGGCGGCCAAGACAGGTGGATTGACAGCAGGCACGGCCTATTCGGTGTCCAAGGGCGCGATGAGTTCGCTGACCTTTTCACTGGCGCGCGAACTCGCGCCCTTTGGCGTCACGGCCAATGCCGTCGCGCCCGCTTACGTCAAAACGCCCATGATCACCGAACAGCTCAATGAAGAGCAGCGCCAGAAGCTGCTCAAGGACATCCCGGTCGGCCGCTTCTGCGAGCCCGAGGAGTTCGCTCACGTGGTGCGCTTCCTGGCCTCGCCGCTGTCGGGTTTTATCACGGGCGAGATCATCGACCTGAACGGCGGGCTATTGATGGACTGAGGGAAAGCCCTTTCGTCGCTAGCCGGCTTTGCGCCCACAATTTCGCCATCCATGAGCATCACACCCCGGATTGATTTCAGTACCGCGCTTTCAGGCCTTTTTGACCTGCGCGGCAAAACCGCTTACGTGCCCGGTGGCTATGGTGGTATTGGCGAGGCCGTTGCCTGGGGCCTGGCGATGGCCGGCGCACGGGTGGCAGTTTCGGGGCGCGACGAAGCCAAGGCCGAGGCCGTTGCCTCCGCGCTGCGTGCGGCAGGGCACGAGGCCATGGGTCTGGCCATGGACGCGCATTCGGTGCCGCAGATGCAGGCTTCCGTTGATGCGGTTGCGGCGCAATGGGGAGCCCTCGACATCTTGATGAACTGCGTCGGCATGCAGCGTGAGCAGGCCTTGCTGGAGGTGACGGAAGAAGCCTTTGACGAGGTGTTGCAGGTCAACCTCAAGGCCGCCATGTTTCTTGCGCAGGCTGCGGCTAAAAAACAGATTGAAGGCGGCAGGGGCGGCGCTCAGGTGCATCTGCTGTCGGTGCGCGCGCAGCTCGGTTTGCGCGGCCGGGGTTATTCGGCCTACAGCAGCAGCAAGGGCGGCCTGGTCATGCTGATTCGCCAGCATGCGAGTGAACTGGCGCCGTACGGCATCACTGTCAACGGCATCGCACCTACGGTGGTGCAGACGGAGATGGCGCGCCACTGGCTCGAAAATCCTGAGACGCGCAAGCAGGTGTTGGAACGCATTCCGCTGGGTCGCGTGGCCGACCCGCAGGACGTGGCGGGTGCGGCCGTTTTTTTTGCGGCGCCCGCATCCCGCTTTGTGACCGGGCAGGTGCTTTACCTCGACGGCGGCATCACTGCCTCGCAGTAGGTACTAGCGTTTACCTGCCAAGGCTGCAACGGCATGCTGCACGCCGCCGCCGATGGGAATGCCCTGCACCTGCATGGCCGCTTCCAGGCCGGCCAGGCAACCCAGGATCATGGCCGGGTTCATGTCACCCAGGTGGCCGATGCGAAAGGTTCTTCCCGCCAGCGGGCCCAAACCGCCTGCAATCGCCACCTGAAACCGTTCGCGCGCAACAGTGCGCAAGGCTTCGGGATCAATGCCCGCAGTGACAGACACCGTCGTGACGGAGACCGAGCGCGCCGCAGGCTCGCGCACAAAAAGGCCCAGAGCACCGCCTTCACTCCAGGCATCGACAGCGGCGTGCACCGCACTGGCGATCAGCTGGTGGCGGGCGATGACCTCTTCGACGCCCTCATGAAAGATCAGCCCCAGTGCAGCCTCCAGGCCGAACAGCAGGCTTTGCGGGGGCGTGCCGCAGAACTTGCGGTAGCTGAGCGGGCTTTGCCGCCGCGCCCAGTCCCAGTAAAAGCGCGGCGAGGGATTGGCAGCGGCTACCTTCATCGCTGCGGCATCCGCAGCCACAAAGGCCAGACCGGGCGGCACCATCAAGCCTTTTTGCGAGGCGCCCAGCACGACGTTGGCGCCCAGCGCATCCATGGCAAAGGGCGCCGCGCCCAGCGACGCGACCACATCTACCACCAGTAGCGCGGGGTGGGCCGTGGCTTCCAGCACCCGCCGGACCTTGCCCGGGTCACTGGTCATGCCGCTCGCAGTGTCGGTATGAACCACAAATACCGCCACGATGGCATGCGCAGTGTCGGCGCGCAGCGCGGCTTCTATGGCCGGCACGTCAATCGGGTAACCCTCGCGCCAGGGCGTGCGGATGACTGCTGCGCCCATGGCCTCGGCCTGTATGGCCCAGGATTCGGAGAAGTGCCCCGTTCCGGCGATCAGCACCTGCTGCCTGGGCGCCAGCAGGTTGGCGATCACGGCCTCCCAGGCGCCGTGGCCGTTGCAGGCATACAGGAAGACGTCGGCCGCGGCGGTTTGCAGCAGCGCCTTGAGCCCGGTCTCGCAGGCCTGGATCACACGATCAAGCCGCGGGTCGGCCAGATCCATGGGCTGGCGCCGCATCGCGTCCATCACCTCGTCGGGCACCCGCGTGGGGCCAGGTGAATGGAGGAAGCGATGGCCGGGGATGCGTTTATGAGGCGTCATGCTGAAAAATTATGCGCCTGCCGGCTTGCGATTGACCAGCACAATGCCCGCCGCGACCATGGCCAGCGCCACCAGCAGGCCCGTGGTGACGCTTTCTTTCAGCCACAGCGCGCCGAACAGCAGCGCGAACAGCGGCGTGAAAAACACGAACACCGAAATCTTGGTGGCCGGGTAGCGCCCCAGCATCCACATCCAGGCCAGGTAGCTGGCGAATGCGCCTATGACGGTCTGCAGCAGCAGGGAAGTAATGGCAAACGGGCTGAAATGCCACGACCATTGCTCGCCCAGGTAGAGCGACAGGGCCGGAAACACTGCGGCGCTAACGGCCAATTGGTAGAACAGGAGTTTTTCAGCGGAGATGCTGACCAGTTTGGTGGCACGTATCACCACCGTGGTCAGGCCCCACAGCATGCCGGCGGCCAGTGCCAGCAGATCGCCCCGCGCCGTCGACGCATGATCACCGGTGAAACCTTCACGCAGCGCGAACACCACGGAGGCGAAGGCGCACAACAGGCCCAGCCATTGCACGCCGCGCAGGCGTTCGGACTTCACCCACAGCGGTACCAGCAGGGCGACCCAGAAAGGCGAGGTGTACAGAAACACCGTGAGGCGGGAAGCGCTGGTGTATTGCAAGCCTACATAAATGCAGGCGAACTCTGCGCCGAACAGCGCGCCCGCCAGCAGGCCGGCCTTCAGCGAATCGTCGCGGCTGAAGAGCGGGACCTTGCGCCACAGGCACCAGAGCCAGAGCAACGCCGTGGCGCCAACCAGCCGCAGYGAGGCCTGGAACATCGGCGGTATTTCGCTGATCGTGGCCTTGATCAAGACCTGCTGCAGGCCCCAGAACAGGCAGCATCCCAGCAAGAGGGACATGGCGAGGAGATCGAGATTGGCTTTGCGGGCTGTCTTCATGCCTTGATGGTAGCCCGACCCCTGGCAGCTCGCTGGCCGGGGTAACAAGGAATACCATTGCATTAAATCCCTGGACAAGGTGCTGCCGTGGACCATAAATGGCTGGAAGACTTCATCGCGCTGGCACGTGAGCGCAGCTTTTCGCGTGCGGCGGAGCTTCGCCATGTGACGCAGCCGCAATTTTCGCGCCGTATCCGCGCTCTGGAGCTGTGGGTGGGCGCCGACCTGATCAATCGCGCGGTGATGCCTCTGGCCCTGACGGCCGCCGGTGAAGAGCTGCTGCCGGTGGCGCGCCGCGCGGCGGCGAGCCTTAACGATGCGCGCTCCCGCATCCGCCATGCACGGGGCGGGCTGGACTGGGTCACGTTGGCAACAGGCCGCACGCTCTCACGCAGCGCCGTGCCTGACTGGCTCGCGCGCGCCAAGCGCGGAGCCGGGGAGTTTCGCTTGCGCATTCTCACAGGCTCCATCCATGAAGGCGCCACCGCCCTGGAGCAGGGGGCTGCTGACTTCCTGCTGTCGTTCACGCATCCGCGGCTGCCGCTGTTGCTGGACGAACAGACGTTCGAAGGACTCGCGCTGGGCATCGACGAACTCGTGGCCGTCAGCGCACCGCGCGCCGATGGCCAGCCGCAGCACGCCTTGCCCGGCACGGCCCGCAAGCCGGTGCCGGTGCTGGGTTATGCGCCCACGCTCGCGCTGGGCCAGATCCTTCAGGACGGGCTCAGCCGCAGTGCGCGCGAGCTGCATCTGCATACCGTGACCGAGTCTGACTTCGCCGAGTCGCTGCATGAGCAGGCCTTGCAGGGCGTGGGCCTGGCCTGGCTGCCGCGCGGACTGGTCGAAGGTGACCTGCGCAGCGGAAGGCTGGTGGAGGCCGACGGCAAGGGCCTGACGGTCCGGTTTGAGATTCGCCTGTACCGGCCGCGCAGCCCGCGCAATGAATTGGTGCAGCGCATCTGGTCCGCCAGCACGCCGGCTGCTTCCTGAATCCAGGTCGCATGCGCCCATGCGTGATACGCATGGGCCGCGCAGGGGCGGCTCCTAGACTGGCGCCATCAACAAGGAGCGCGCCATGCCAGGAATGTTTACCCTCAATCGCCGCGGCGTGAGCCGCACACTTTGCCTTGCCGCCGCAGGGCTGTTGGGTTTGCCGGCTGCCTGGGGCCAGGCCTGGCCTGCCGGCAAGCCCATTTCGCTGGTGGTGGGCTACCCTGCCGGCGGAAGCGTGGACCTGGTGGCGCGCATCATCGCCGAACCGCTGGCCAAGCGCCTGGGCACACCCGTGGTGATCGAGAATATCGGCGGCGCCGGTGGAACCATAGGCGCCCAAAAAGTGGTCAGTGCCGCGCCCGACGGCTATACGCTGCTGCTGGGTTCGGGCAGCGAAATCTCGATTGCCAAACTGTTCAACGCTGCGGTCAAGTACAACGGTGAAACCGACTTGAGCCCGGTCGGGCTGATAGGCGTCACGCCCATGGTCTTTGTGACCAACACCAAGACCGGCGTCAAAACCATGGAGGAAGCGATTGCCAAATCCAAACGCGAACGCAACCAGCTGAGCTTTGCCTCTTCGGGCATAGGCACGCCGCTGCATGTGTCGGGAGAGCTGATCAACCTGATGGCTGGCACCACCTTCCGCCATGTGCCGTATCGCGGCGCAGGACAGCAGCTGCAGGACTTGCTGGGCGGCAATATCGAGTTCAGTGTCTCTGTGCTTTCCTCCGCGCTGCCACACATCGAGTCCGGCAAGATGATCCCCTTGGGCGTCACCACGCCGACGCGTTCGCGGGCTGCACCACAAATCCCTGCACTCGGCGAGAACCCCAAGCTCAAGGGTTACGACATGAACGTCTGGTTCGGCCTCTTCGGGCCCGCCAAGCTGCCGGCGCCCATGGTGGCGCGCCTGAACAGGGAGCTCAACGAAATCCTGCGCGAAGAAGCCGTTTGGCAAAAGCTCCAGAAAGCCGGCATCTCCAATGACGGCGGCACGCCACAGGCGCTCACGGCCTTTATCCGGGCTGAAACCCAGCGCGTGCGCAACGTGGTCAACAAGGCAGTGGCGACCGGCGCTACCTCGTAAGTCGTCAGCGGGAATTCACCCAAACCCATGCGGTGCCGTTGAAGCTGAAGCCGCGGGGGCCGGGCCGGGACAACGGCGGCAGGCCCACAGAAGACCCTGGCTCGCCATGATCTGTATTTGTTAATCGCGAAGCGTGCTGGCCAGGCCCCTCCGGAGCACTGGCGGGGCTCTGCACGCCGAGCAATATTTTTAGCCCGACACGGAGGGAATTGTCATGCACTTATCTGTCATATCAATGTTGCGCGGGCTCGCCTGCGGTCTGCTATTGCCGCTTGCTGTTTCGGCTTCGGCGCTGGCCCAGGAAGTGAAGAAACCTAACGTGGTGCTCATCGCCACCGGCGGCACGATTGCCGGCGTCGGAGCATCGAGCACCAACATCGGCGCCTATCAGGCCGCTGTGGTTGCTGTCGACAAGATCATGGCCGCCGTGCCGGAAATCCAGACTATTGCCAACGTCAAGGGCGAGCAGATCTTTCAGGTCGGCTCACACAACCTCACCAACGACCGCCTGCTCCAACTGGCCCGGCGGGTGTCTGAACTCCTTCGGTCGGACGAGGTTGATGGCATCGTGATCACCCACGGCACCGATACCCTGGAAGAGACCTCGTACTTTCTCAACCTCACCGTCAAAAGCAGCAAGCCGGTCGTGATGCTCGGGTCAATGCGGCCCGGCACGGCACTCAGCGCAGATGGGCCGCTTAACCTCTACAACGCGGTGGCGGTCGCCGGGAGTAAAGAAGCGGTGGGAAAAGGGACTTTGGTGGTCATGAATGACGAGATTCACAGCGCCCGGGATGTCACTAAAACCAATGCGACCAGGGTTGACACCTTTAAATCTCCCTACGGTCCCCTCGGTCTCGTGATCGAAGGTCAGGCCAGGTTCTACCGTGCGTTGATTCGCCCGCATACGGTGCAGAGTGAGTTCGACATTGACAAGATACAGACTCTGCCGCAGGTCGACATTGCTTATGGCTATCAGAACATGAACCGTGCGGCATACGACGCGCTGGTCGCATCCGGGGCCAAGGGCATCATTCATGCGGGTGTCGGCGCGGGAAGCGTTCCTGAGTACATAGCTGGCCCGCTTAACGAGATTCGCGCCAAGGGGGTGTTTGTCGTTCGGGCAACCCGTACCGGCAGCGGTGTGGTGATTCGGAACAATTCGGTGAAGGATGACGTCAATGACTGGCTCGTTGTTGACGACCAGAATCCCCAGAAGGCCCGAATTCTTCTGGCCTTGGCCTTGACGAAAACAAGGGACACCAAAGAGTTGCAGAAAATCTTCTGGCGGTACTGACACATGAAACGATCAGGAAGCGATCAAGCGAAGTCTGGCGAAGTGATCAGGAAAGCCCATGCGGTGCAGCTTCAGCCGCCAGGGTTGTCATTCTGGGCGGCCTCCTCCACAGGGGTGGCGCATGTGCAGGAGCGCACTTCAACCGAAGCCGGCCCGGAAGTGCTGGTGTCGGCGCTGGTGCATGGCAACGAATATTCGGGCGCCTGGGCGCTGGACGCGTTTCTTCTCAGCGGGCTGCAACCGCGGCGGGGGCGCATCACGGCCGTGTTCTGCAACACCGAGGCCTTCATGCGGTTTGACACCCGCAAGCCCGACGCCTCCCGTTTTGTTGACGAGGATTTCAACCGCGTATGGTCCCCTGAGCTGCTGGACGGCCCCAGGCGCAGCGCCGAGCTGCTGCGCGCCCGCGAAATCAGGCCGTTTGTTGACCGCGCCACCCATCTGCTGGACCTGCATTCCATGCATGAACCCGGTGGCGCTTTGCTGGTGACGGGCATGCTGCCGCGCAATATTGCTTTTGCACAAAGCCTGGCTACGACGGGCCAGGTGGTCGTCGATGCCGGCCACGCCGACGGGGTCCGCATGCGGGACTACGGGCCGTTTGGCGACGAAAACGGCGACCGCATTGCCCTGCTGCTGGAGGCCGGCCAGCACTGGGAACTGGCGTCGCTGCAGGCGGCGCGCAACGTGCTCATGCGGTTTCTGGTGGGCTCCGGGGTGATTGACCGCGGCGATGTGCCGCCTGGCTGGTTGCTGCCCGATGCGCCGCCGCCGCCGCCCGTGACGGTGACACACCGCGTGGTTGCGCGGTCAATGGACTTTGCGTTTGTGCAGGACTTTTGCGGCGGCGAAACCATACGCCACGCCGGCACGCCGATTGCGCATGATGCGGGCGAACCGGTGGTGACACCCTACGACGACTGTGTGCTGGTCATGCCGTCGGTGCGGCAGTTGCGGCCCGGTGTGACGACCGTGCGGCTGGGCAGGCTGGGCTGAACACGGCTTGCGCAGGTGCGGTTTACAGCGGATGCTCGGTATAAAACTTGCCGCCGTGAAACAGCAGCGGCGCGGCCCCCGCGCGGTGGGTGCAGCGCTCCACTTCGCCCACGAAGATCACATGGTCCCCTTCTTCGTACCGGCTGCGGTTGAAGCACTCGAAAGTGGCGGCTGCGCCTGTCAGCAACGGCGCGCCGCCGACGCCCTCCGTAAACAGCACGCCTTTCCAGCGGTCTTCGCGCCGGCTGGCAAAGCGCTCGGCCAGCTCTTTCTGGTCAGCCGCGAGGATGTTGATGACGTAGTGTGATCCGGTGCTGAGCGCGGCCATCGATCCGGCCGCCTGCGCCAGGCTCCAGAGCACCAGCGGCGGCTGCAGCGATACCGAGTTGAAGGAGTTGGCGGTCAGCCCGACCAAGGCGCCTTGCGGCGTCCGTGCGGTGACGATGGTGACCCCGGTGGCAAACATGGCCAGCGAAGCCCGGAACTCCCGCTGGGAGAAGCTGGGGCTGCTCGCTTTGCGGGGGATGGCAGGGGTCAGCATAGAAGGGTAATTTAACCGAAGCGGTACAGGCGTACCCGCGTCAGGGTTTAGGCCGCGTCTTGCGAGGGACTGGCGGCCCGGCAGTTAAACTGGGTGCCATGCCATTTTTTCGTTCTGCCGCCTGTTTTTTTGCTATCTATTTAATAGCTGCTGGCGCTCGTGCAGATTCACCTTGCGCCGATTACTCTTCCAAACTCCCGAATGTGAAGCGTGAGCTGTGTGAGGCGGCGCAACTGCAGGCTTCGGGGACGCGTTCGGTTGACGGCCGGGTGCTCTGGGTGCGTGACGTCAAGCCCGAGCAGCCCGGCTTGCGTGTGCTGGTCGTCGGTGCGATTCACGGCGACGAGTTGTCCTCAGGGGCCGTGGCGCTGCACTGGATCAGGCTGGCTTCCCAGCCGCCGCTGGACTCGCCCCAGGCGATCCACTGGCGATTCGTTCCTGTCCTCAATCCGGACGGCGTGCTTTCCAGGCCGCCTCGCCGTACCAACGCACATGGTGTGGATTTGAACCGCAACTTTCCCACCCCCAATTGGGAGCGCGACGCGAAGGTTTACTGGGAAAAGCGCACCGGCAAGGACCCGCGCCGCTGGCCTGGGCCCAAGCCGCTGTCCGAGCCCGAGTCGCGGTTTTTGCATGAGCAGATGCAAAGCTTCAAACCCAACCTTATCGTCAGCATTCATGCGCCTTACGGCGTGCTCGACTTTGACGGCCCCTCGGTGCCGCCCTCCAGGCTGGGGCGCCTGTACCTTGACCAGGTGGGCATCTTCCCCGGCTCACTGGGCAACTATGGGGGTGTGCACAAGGGCGTACCGGTGGTCACCATCGAATTGCCCAATTCGACCCGCACGCCGCTGGACGCCGAGATGCGCCAGATGTGGCTGGACCTGCTGCGCTGGATGAGTGAGCGGGCCGTGGGGCAGGGCGCGGAACACGCGCCGCGCGTGCCTTAGAACCCATTTAGGCCGCGAACAGCTTCCTAGCGCAGCATGCTCGACATGGCCGACAGGCTGTTGACCATGCGCACCGCGGCTTCCACGGTGGGTGCGTCAAAGCCGACTTCGTTACCGTCCAGCCGCCGCAGGGCCGGCCATTGGCAAAACAGGTCGGCCAGGGCCGGCGACTGGGTCTGGATGCGCACGGCGATGGGGCCTGGCAGCACATAGGGGCGGGCTGAACCGTGCTGCACCAGCGCAGCGGCCACGCCGGCGCGGATGGCGCCGCAGGCCTGGGCCGGGGAAAGGCTGATGCCGCTGGTCTGGCCGGTGGCCCGCTTGGTTTGCACAAAGGTGGCGTGCGGAAACAGCGGACGGTGTTCTTCGATGAACACATCGTCGCCGCTGGCCATCACCACCGGTACGCCGTACTCGCCGGCCAGCGCGCCGTAAATTCCGGCTTCGCCCAGTTCAAGGCCGTTGAAGTACACGCGTGCAAAGGCAAAGCTGTTGATGGTGTGCGCCAGAATGCCGCGGCCCTGCGCGCGCGAGTGGTAGCCGATCATGCAGACCGCGTTCACGCCGTCGTCGACGCCGGCCATCATGCTCAGGTAGCGCGGCTTGCCCATGACGGCCTGGGCGCGTGCGTCCAGCAGGTCGGGCGGCATGTTGCGAAAACTTCCGTGTGAATCGTTGACCAGCACCTCGGTGGCGCCTGCATCGAAGGCGCCGGCGATGGCGGCGTTGGCCTCGTGCGTCATCAGCAGGCGGGCGCGTTCGTACTCGGGGTTGCCGGCGCGCACCTGTTCGTGGTGAAAAACGCCGGCAACGCCTTCGATGTCGGTGGAAATCAGGACTTTCATGGGGAATCCGGTGAAGATGGAAAGGAGGATGAGGAGGGCCAGCCGGGCAGCAAGTCGTGCAGCGCGTTGCGATGATGGCCGTCGCGGCCGGTGACGGCGCGGGCCTGCCACAGGGCGTGGATGATGGCTTGCTCGGTGCTGTCGGCAACGGCCTGGAACAGCGGGTCAATCAGGCCGTCATGCAGCATCGCCACGGCCGGCATGGGCCTGGCGGTTTGCTGCGGCACGGTGTAGGCGGTGGAAAACGCCAGCGCGATATCGCCGCTGCCGTGGCCGAATACCGAGCCGGTGCGGGCCAGGCCGGCGCCGGCGCGCAATGCCAGCCGGCGCAGCTGGCGTGCGTCAAGGGGGGCGTCGGTAGCGATCAGCAGGATGATGGAGCCTTTTTCCGGCTCTGCCGCGTGCATGCGATGTGCCGCCAGCCTGGAACCCAGAGCCTGGCCTGCCAGGACCAGTTGCGGCAGCTGGCCGTAGTTGGCCAGCACCAATGTGCCTACGATGTGCTCGCTGCCCCCAGGTGTCGCCACGCGACGCGAAGCCGTGCCTATGCCGCCCTTGAGACCGAAGCTCGACATGCCGCGACCGGCGCCGACCGAACCTTCCTCCACCTCCACACCTGCCTGTTCGCAGGCCTGCAGGTAGTGCTGCCCGGTGACAGCCATGCGCTGGATGTCGTTGAGAAAGCCGTCGTTGCATTCAAACACCAGCGGGTTGACCGTTGGCAGGCCGCGCCCCGTTTCGGGGTTGGCCGCAACGCACTGTTGGATCTGCGCTGTGGCCACGGCGGCAGCCGAAAAGGTGTTGGTGAGCGCAATCGGCGTCTCCAGCACGCCGAGTTCCTCGACCTGCATCAGGCCTACGCTCTTGCCGAAACCATTGAGCACGACAGCCGCGGCCGGGACCCGGTCTCGGAACAGGTCACCGGCATGGGGGCGCACCACCGTCACGCCCGTTTGCAGCTCGTTCGCGTCCAGCGTGCAGTGGCCCACGGTCACACCGGCGACGTCGGTAACGGCGTTGCGCTGCCCGTGCGGCAGGCTGCCGATGTGGGGCAGCAGATGGCGGGGTGTCACGACGCGGCCTTGCCCCGGCTACTGGCGGTCAAGCTTGGGGTCCAGCGCATCGCGCAGGCCGTCACCCAGCAGGTTAAAGGCCAGCACGGTCAGGAAAATGGCCAGGCTGGGAAACAGCGCGATGTGCGGCGCGTTCAGCATGTCAGCGCGCGCCTCGTTGAGCATGGCGCCCCATTCCGGGGTGGGCGGCTGTGCGCCCAGGCCCAGGAAAGACAGGCTGGCCGCCGTGATGATGGAGGTGCCTATGCGCATGGTGAGGTACACCACTACCGAAGACACCGTGCCCGGCAGCAGATGGCGCAGCATGATGACCGAGTCGGGAGCGCCTATGGAGCGCACCGCCTCGATGTAGGTCTGGTGTTTGAGCGAAAGCACATTGCCGCGCACCAGGCGCGCAAACGCCGGCACGCTGAACACAGCCACGGCCATGATCACGTTGACCATGCCGTTGCCCAGGATCGCGACGATCCCGATGGCCAGCAAAATGCCGGGAAAGGCAAACAGCACGTCGGACATGCGCATCACGATGCGGTCCCACCAGCCTTCGTAATAGCCCGCCAGCAGGCCCAGCAGCGTGCCGATCACGGCGCCTACGGCCACCGAGACCAGGCCCGCTGCCAGGGAGATGCGCGAGCCCATCAGGATGCGGCTGAAGATGTCGCGCCCCAGCGCATCCACGCCGAACCAGTGCTTGGCTGATGGCGGCGTGTTCAGCGCGTCGTAGTCAAAGAAGTTCTCCGCATCAAAAGGTGTCAGCCATGGTGCGAACACGGCCACCAGCACCAGCAGCAGCACGAAGCCGCTGGCCACCAGGGCCACGCGCTGGTTCTTGAATTTCCGCCAGAACTCGGAGGCAGGCGTGCGTACGGCAAGGGCCGTCAAGGGCACGCCGGTTTCTGCGCCGGGCTGCTCCATGGCGGGATGCGCGCTTTCCGCAGGCAACGGCTCACCTGCGATGGCAGCGTGTGGGTGTTCGGGGGTAGTCACTTGAAGCGGATGGTCGGGTTGATGATGGCGTAGAGCATGTCCACCACCAGGTTGATCAGGATGAATTCGAGCGAGAACAGCAGCACCAGCGCCTGGATTACGGGGTAGTCCCGCATCTCCACCGCGTCCACCAGCAGCCGGCCCATGCCGGGCCAGTTGAAGACGACCTCGACGACGATGGAGCCGCCCAGCAGGAAGCCGAACTGCAGGCCCATCATGGTGACCACCGGGATCAGTGCGTTGCGCAGCGCGTGTTTCACCACCACCACGGTTTCGGACAAGCCCTTGGCGCGCGCCGTGCGCACGTAGTCTTCCTTGAGGATGTCGATGAAGGAGCTGCGCGTGAAACGCGCCATCACGGCTGCCACGCCCGCGCCCAGCGTGAGGGACGGCAGGATGTAGTGCCGCCACGAATCGGCCCCGACGGTGGGCAGCCAGCCCAGCTGCACCGAAAAGAGTTGCATGAGCAGCATGCCCAGTGCGAACGAGGGAAACGAGATGCCCGAGACTGCCAGCGACATGCCCAGCCGGTCGGGCCAGCGGTTGCGCCACACCGCCGACACCATGCCCAGCACCAGCCCCAGCAGCACCGACCAGCCCATGGCTGCGATGGTGAGCCAGAAGGTGGGCGCGAAGCGCTCCGAGATCTCAGTCGCCACGGGCCGTTTGGTGCGGATGGACAGGCCGAAGTCGCCCTGCAGCGCATGGCTGAAAAAGCGCACGAACTGCTGCGGCATCGGCAGGTCCAGCCCCAGGTCGCGGCGCACCAGCTCCACGGTTTCGGGGCCGGCGTCGGGCCCGGCGGCCAGGCGTGCCGGGTCGCCGGGCAGCAGGTGCACAAACAGGAACACCAGCACGGCCACGATCAGCAGCGTCGGCAGCAGGCCCAGCAGGCGCTTGAGAAGGTAGTAGGTCATGCGGGAGCGGGTTTCTTCAGATTGCTGTTGCTGCTGCCGGGATTACTTCAGTTCCACGTCGTCGAAGTTGAAGCTGCCGTCCGGGATGACGTAGAAGCCTGCCAGATTGCGCGCACGCACCGACAGCAATTTCTCGGTCACCAGGAATGCCCAGGGGGCGTCTTTCCAGATGCGCTGCTGGGCGTCGGTGTACAGCTTGGCCTTCTCGGCACCGCTGGTGGTGACCAGCGCCTTGGCGATGTCGGCGTCTACTTCAGCGTTCTTGTAGTAGGCGGTGTTGAACATCTTGGGCGGCAGGGACTCGGAAGCCAGCAGCGGGCGCAGGGCCCAGTCGGCTTCGCCGGTGGATGACGACCAGCCCACGTAGTACATGCGCACCGGCGCCGTGGCAGGGTCCTGTGCGCTTTCCACGCGCTCCACGCGCTGGCCGGCTTCCAGCGCCTGCACCTGCACCTTGACGCCGACCTGGGCCAGTTGCTGCTGCACGAACTGGATCACCTTCTGAGCGGTGGTGTAGTTGTAGGCCGACCACAGAGTGCTTTCAAAACCGTTGGGGTAGCCGGCTTCCTTCAGCAGCTCGCGCGCCTTGGCCGGGTTGTAAGGCCAGGGGCCCAGCTTGGCGGCGTATTCCACGCCGTGCGGCACCACGCCTTCGGCAGGAATCGCGTAGCCCGAGAACACCACCTTGACCAGCGCCTCCTTGTTGATGGCGTAGTTGATGGCTTCACGCACCTTCGGGTTGTCGAAAGGCTTTTGCAGCGTGTTCATCGAGAGGTAGCGGTGGATGATGGACGGCGCGCTCGTCACTTCCAGGCTCGGCTTCTTCGACAGGCTGTCCACCGTCTCGGGCGGCATCGGGAAGGCGAAATGCGCCTCGTTGGTCTGCATCATGGCCGCACGCGTGTTGTTGTCGACCACCGGGCGCCAGGTGATGCTGTCCACCTTGGGGTAGCCCTTCTTCCAGTAGCCTTCCCACTTGGCAACTTTCAGGTAGTCGGTGGCCTTCCATTCGACGAACTTGAAGGGGCCCGTGCCTACGGGGTTCTGCGCGATGCCCTTGCTGCCGTACTTGGCCAGTGCCGCGGGCGAAATGATCACGCCGGAAGGGTGGGCCAGCGTGTTGATGAAGGGCGAGAACGGCTCCCTGAGCGTAAAGCGCACGGTGGTGGCGTCCACGGCCTCGATCTTGGCGATGTTCTTGTAGAGGTTGTAGCGCTTGAGCTTGTTGTCGGGGTTGGTCACGCGTTCGAAAGTGACTTTCACGGCTTCGGCATTGAAAGGCGTGCCGTCATGAAACTTGATGCCGGACTTGAGCTTGAAGGTGTAGACCAGCCCGTCCTTGCTCACCGTGTGGCTGTCGGCCAGCACCGGCACCATCTTCATCTCCTTGTCGAAACCATACAGACCCTGATAGAAGGATTTGGCTACGGCCTGCGACAGCGTGTCGTTGGAGTCATACGGATCGGTGCTTGTGAAATTGGACTGGACGGCCACGACCACATCTTTGGCGGCATGGGCCGGCGCGGTGGTGAGACCTGCCAGGCCGATCAGGCCAACCAGCGCGGCTGTGAGGGTGGAAAGACGATTCTTCATGAAAAAACTCCTTGAGGCGAAACGAGAGGCAAACACGGGAGACGGAAAGACAATGCGAAAGGCGAGTGGTGGTCAATAAGGGCCTCCTACCGAATGCCGTGCCACGAAATGCCCCGGCGCCACCTGGTGCAGCGGCGCCACTTGCGGCGCGTCGCCCACAGCGCGTATGGGGCTGGGAATCTCGTCGGCCATGAGTTCGCGCATCCCGCCGCGGCTGGCCGGGTCGGCAACCGGCACGGCCGCCAGCAGGCGACGCGTGTAGGCGTGCTGAGGGTTTTCGAACACGGCGCGGCGCGGGCCGATTTCCACGATCTGGCCCAGGTACATCACGGCCACGCGGTGGCTGATGCGCTCGACCACCGCCATGTCGTGCGAGATAAACAGGAAGGCGACGCCGAATTCCTGCTGCAGGTCCAGCATCAGGTTGATGATCTGCGCGCGGATCGACACGTCCAGCGCCGACACCGCCTCGTCGGCGATCACCACCTTGGGGTTGAGCGCCAGCGCCCGCGCAATCGCCACGCGCTGGCGTTGCCCGCCGGAGAATTCGTGCGGGTAGCGATGGGCCGCTTCGGCTGGCAAGCCCACCTTGCCCAATAGCCAGCGCACGCGTTCCTGCGCCTCCTGGGGCGAGGCGAGCTTGTGGATCAGCATGGGCTCCATGACCGAATAGCCGACCGTCAGCCGCGGGTCAAGCGAGGCAAACGGGTCCTGGAACACAAACTGGATGTCGCGGCGCAAGGCCTGCAGGGCCCGGCCCTTGAGCGCCGAGATGTCGCGCCCCGCGACCTCGACCTGACCGCTGTTGAATTCCAGCAGCCGGGCCAGCGAGCGGCCCGTGGTGGATTTTCCGCAACCTGATTCGCCCACCAGCGACAGCGTTTCACCGGCCTTGAGCTCGAAGCTGAGCTGCTCCACCGCATACACCTGCCGGCGCACGCGCCCGAGCAGGCCGCTCGCCAGCGGAAAGCGTGTGACCAGGTCCTGCACCTTGAGGACAGGCGGCAGGTCGTGGCGCACGGTGCTTGCGGCGCTGAAAGCCTGGCCGCCTTCGTCATCTTTGCCCTGCGGCGCGCCCGGCACCGCAAAGCGCGCTGGCAGGTCCTGCCCGTGCATGGCACCCAGCCGGGGCACCGCTGCCAGCAGGGCCTGGGTGTAGGGTTGTTGCGGCCTCACAAAGAGGCTGGCGCAGTCACCTTCTTCGACCTTGTCGCCGCGGTACATCACGAGCACGCGGTCGGCAATTTCGGCCACCACGCCCATGTCGTGGGTGATGAAGATCACCGCCATGGCCAGTTCGCGCTGCAGCTGCTGGATCAGCGCGAGAATCTGCGCCTGGATGGTCACGTCCAGTGCCGTGGTGGGTTCGTCGGCGATCAGCAGCGTGGGCTTGCAGGCCAGCGCCATCGCAATCACCACGCGCTGGCGCATTCCCCCCGACAGCTGGTGCGGATGGCGGCCCAGCACGTTTTTGGCTTCCGGGATGCGGACCAGGTTGAGCATGCGCAGCGCTTCGGCAAGCGCCGCCTTGCGTGAAAGCCCCTGGTGCAGGCGTATCGATTCGGCGATCTGCTCGCCCACCGTGAACACCGGGTTGAGCGAGGTCATGGGCTCCTGGAACACCATGGCCAGGTCGGCGCCGCGCAGGCTGCGCATCTGCGATTGCGAGGCCTGCGCCAGGTCAAGGCGCTCGCCGTTGCGGCGCGTCAGCCACATGCTGCCGCTGCCCAGGCGGCCACCGCCTTGCTCCACCAGGCGCATGAGGGCCAGCGATGACACCGATTTTCCGGAGCCTGATTCGCCCACGATGGCGAGCGTTTCCCCGGCGTCGACGTGAAAGCTGAGGCGCCGCACCGCATGCACGGTGCGCTGCTCGCTGGCAAAGCTCACGCTGAGGTCGTTGACTTCAATCACGCGCTGGCGGCCGGCAGTGGGCGTGCCCTGTGCGCCGGGCGCCGTACTGGCGCGCGTCATGTCATCCAGTAGTCCGGGCAAAGCGGTCATGCGGCGCTTTCGTCGGCTTCGCCTGCGTAAATGGCGCTCACCGGCGCCTCACCCACGCGGGCCCAGCCACGGTACATGCCTTCGGTGTTGAAGGGAAGGCTCAGGTTGCCCTGTGCATCGACGGCAATCAGGCCGCCCCGCCCGCCGATGGCCGGCAGCACGTTCATGACCACTTCCCGGGCGGCCGCATCCAGCGGCATGCCGGCATAGGCCATGCGCGCGCAGATGTCATAGGCCGCTGCGGTGCGAATGAACATTTCGCCCGAGCCGGTGCAGGAAATGGCGGCCGTGCGGTTGTCCGCATAGGTGCCGGCGCCTATCAGGGGTGAGTCGCCGACCCGGCCGGCGCGCTTGTTTGTCATGCCGCCGGTGGAGGTGGCGGCTGCCAGGTTGCCCTGCGCATCCAGGGCAACGGCGCCCACGGTGCCGAATTTTCGGCCTTCGTCCAGGGGCGCAGCGCCGGCTGCGGGCGAGCGGAACACCAGCGCCGCGCCATCGTGATCCAGCACCGCCGTGTCGGCGGCGAGCGCGCGCCGCAATTGCTCGCGGCGTGCATCGGTCGAAAAATAATCGGGCGAGACCATCTCCAGCCCCTGCGCTTCGGCAAAGGCTTCGGCGCCGGCCGCAACCAGCAGCACATGTTCGCTGCGCTCCATCACGGCACGCGCTGCGCGCACCGGTCGGCGTACACGGCTCACGCAGGCCACCGCACCGGCGCGCAAAGTGGCGCCGTCCATCACCGCCGCGTCCAGCTCATGGGTCCCGTCGTGGGTGAAGACAGCGCCGTGCCCGGCATTGAAGAGCGGGCAGTCTTCAAGCAGGTCGACCGCCAGGCTGACCGCGTCCAGCGCGCTGCCGCCGCCGGCCAGCAGTTGCTGCGCGGGCCGCAGGATGCCCCGCAGGGCAGCGTGATACGCCGCGTTTTGTTCTGCGCTGATATGGCTGCGGCTCATGGTGCCGGCGCCGCCGTGGATGGCGATAAGGGGAAGGGGCTTGGGCCGTGTCACTTGGATGCCTTTGGCAGTTTCGGTTGGGCGCGGGGTTTGCGTGGGGCAGGTGCTGCGGCATCGGTATCGGGACGCAGCCGGTCGGCGTGGTTGCCGTGCAGCCAGGGCAGCACCGACTCGGCCAGCTGGGTTGCGGCTTTGAGCGAGCCTTTAGCGCGGTGAGCGACCGCGCTGCACAAGGCCTCTATCAGTGCCAGGACGGTGGCTTCGGAGTTGGCGAAGTACTGGCTTTCGGTATGGGCGTAGAGCGCGACGGTGGCCAGCGGCGCCAGCGGCGACGTCACGCGGTCGGTCAGCGCCAGCACCGGCACGCCAGCGTCGCGCGCGCGGCGCGCCAGCAAAATGGTGTCGCCGAAATAGCGCGGGTAGGCAATGGCGATCAGCAGGTCTTCGGGCTTGAGGCGTGCCAGCACGCGCGCGCCGTAGGACGAGCTTTCCATGCTGGCCAGGAGCTGGACGTTGTCGCAGTAAGGGTCCAGCGAGCGCTGCAGCAGCCCGCCCAGCCAGCTGCTGCTGCCAAAGCCGGCAATGTAAATGCGCCGTGCCTTCAGGATCGCCGCCACGGCCTGCTCACAGCTCTGGGCATCCAGCGACTGCCGTGTCAGGTCGATGTTGCGCTGGCTTTGCACCAGGGCGGATGCAAACACGTCTGCCACCGTGGCGGGGTGCTCAAGGTTGTTGCGCAGCTTTTCAACCGGCGCCAGCGTGGCTTCAAACCCCAGCACCAGCGCGGCGCGGAACTGCGGGTAGCCGTCAAATTCCAGCGCCCGGGCGAACCGGTTGGCGGTGGCCACCGAAACCCCGAGCGTGGCGGCCAGCTCGTCGATGGGCATGGTAGCTGCTTGCAAAGGGTGAGCCAGCACATAGTCGGCCATTTGCCGGTGCGAGCGCGTCAGCGTTGGCAATAAACGCCCAATACGCTGCGCCATTGAAGGGTTGCCAGGGAATGTCGCCATCAGGATTGGGAGTGGAACTGGATGTATATAAATTTACAAAACAATTCATGATAACGAAATTTTTGATCATTTCAAATCAAATTCAGGCACCGTGATGCGCGGTGGGGTGAGTGCTGGCCGTGACCGGGGGCAGGTTTCAGGCCTCACTGCCGGAAGGCAGATGCACTTCAGTGCATCGTTGTTTAAATGAATATAGCCTGCAATGCCGGTGGATTGTGCGCTGACAGCTATTAAAACAATAGCAAATGGAGTTGCCGCCTGATACGTCGGCCGGGATGTAGATACGTCGGCGATTCGGCAAGCAGCGATTTGCCCCGGTGAGGCATGGCCGCCATGAGGCCGTTTGGGCTTGCCCTAGGACTTGAGCTTCTTGTAGGCGTGGCCCATTTCAGGGCCCTTGCTGGTGTCTTTCAACCCCCGCCGCAGATCGCGCCCGGCTTGTTCGACTTCGGCACTGGATTGCCCGCCCGTCATGTCAACGGACTGGTCGCGCTCATGAGGCAGTTCCAGGCTGGCTTCGACAGAGGTGTCTTTGGACGAACCCGCCCGCTCAGGACGTGAGCTCTGGACGCGCGGAGTTTTCGCCGGCATGCCCTTGCCCGAGACGGGTTGCTCCAGGTTGTTTTGCCGTGCGGCAGCGGATTTGGARGATGTCATGGCACCTACTGTCGGCCCCGCCCCCCGGCAGGGCTGTCAGCCCGAAAAGGCAGCGTTTGTAGGAAACGGCCACCTTGCCTGCGCGAAGCCCGCGCGGCTCAAGCGGCCAGGAACGTCGCGGCTTGTGCCGTGGCGGCGGCATCGGCTTTGACGGCGTCGGGTGGCCCGCCTTTGCCCCACAGTTCGCCGCCGTAGTTCATGGCCATGAACTGCGCGCAGAGCCTGATTGAGTCCACCATGGGCTGCGCTTTGGCGCGGTCGCCGCTGGTGGTGATCAGCCACAAGGTTTTTTTCGCCATCTCTTCCTTGAACGGCAGGCCGGGCACGCGCATCCAGGCGCTCCAGTGGTCGAGGTAAATCTTCAGCGGCGCCGGAATGCTGTACCAGTACACCGGGGCCACAAACACAATGTCGGTGGCGTCCATCGTGGCGTCCAGCAGCATCTTCATGTCGCCTTCCGGCATGGCGTACTGGCCCGTGGTGTGGCGCTGATCGACAAACAGCGGCATCCGCATGCGGGACAGGTGATGCCAGGCCTGGGGCGTGCCGGCCGGCAGTGCGGCGGCGGCTTGCTGCGCCAGCCACTCGGTGTTGCCCAATGCGCCGGGCTCGCGTGTGGAGGTGGCGAGGAAAAGAAATCGGGGGTTCGGATTCATGGCGGCCATGGTACTGGCTGCCGCAGGCCTTTGCTTGTGCAGGGTTTGGGTACGGCGTGCCAGAATAAAGCGCAGCCTCACTGGAGCCTTCCTCGCCATGATCCACATTCGCGACATCGACCACATCGTTCTTCGTGTCATTGACCTGCAGGGCATGCTGCGCTTCTACCAGCAGGTGCTGGGCTGCAGCCTGGAACGCCGGCAGGACGAAATCGGCCTGGTGCAACTGCGCGCCGGGCGTTCGCTGGTGGACCTGGTGCCGGTGGACGGCACGCTGGGCCGGGCCGGCGGCGCGGCGCCAGGCAAGGAGGGCCGCAACGTCGACCATGTCTGCTTTCGTGTCGAGCCCTTCGACGCAGAGGCGATTCATCGTCACCTGGCGGCCCACGGGGTTGAGGCAGGCAAGGTGGAGTCGCGCTATGGCGCCGAGGGCGAAGGGCCTTCGATTTATCTCAACGACCCCGAAGGCAACACCGTGGAACTCAAGGGGCCGGCATGGCCCGAGGGCGCCAACCCTAAAACTGCCGCCAGCCCTGCCATGCCGTGAAGCATGCGCCGGCGATCAGCACGGCACCCACGGCGCGCGCCATGGCAACACTGGCGCCCGGCCGCACCGCCAGCCATCGCCGGGTACCCGCAGCAGCCAGCGCCAGCGAACCGTATACGCCGCTTTGGGTAATGGCGATGATCAATCCAAGCGCCACAGCCTGAACCCAGAGCGAGCCGTATTCCAGCCGCAAAAACTGCGGAAAGATGGCCAGCATGAAAAGGTAGGCTTTCGGGTTGAGCAGGCAGGTGAGCGCGGCTTGCCGGAAGGTGCGCCACGGGGACGGCGGCTCGATGTCGGGCAAGGCGCCGAAAACAGATGTGCTGCGCATCAGTGACCACCCGATCCAGGCGATATACAGGCTGCCCGCCACCAGCATGACATTGACCATGCCCGGAACCAGCTGCAGCAGGATGCCCAGCCCCAGCGCGCCTGCCACGACGTGGCAAATACCGCCCGCCACAATGCCCGCCACGGCGAAGAGGCCGGCCCTGCGCCCGCCGGTCAATGAGCTGGCCATGACGAACGCCATGTCCATGCCGGGCAGGATGATGATGCCCAGCACCATGAGAAAAAACAGCCAGAGGTGTGCGAAGTGGTCCATCGACGAGCCTGTTTTTTTTAGCGGTGTACCGCGTGGTAAGCGGGGCGTGACAGGCTCATCACCCAGTTGGTTTCCCAGTGGCGGCCGTCGTCTTCCGAAAAGGCCTGTTCCCAGCGGGCGTGGGTAGGTGTGATGCCGGACCAGGTGAAACGAACCCGCACGGGCCGGCCTTCATGGCTGTCGTTTCCCTCAAACCGGCCTATGCCGCCGGCAAACGAGCCGGTCACCGGCGGCTGCAGCAAGCCGTTGTTCTGGCTGACCCAGTAAATGCTCCACAACCGCGTTTGCGGATTGAAAAACCGCAAGGCCATGCCGATGGTTTCCTTGTTTTCGGTGACGAGGTCGTTCATGTTGCCGAGCCCGCCCAGCAGCAGCGCGCCGTCCTGCACGGCTTCGAAACTTTCCCAGTCGGTACAGCCCTCCAGTCGCCGGCGCAGACGCTTGTTGCTGACCAGCCAACGCCCGGTAATGAAATTGAAATCGTGGCGCCCGTCGGTGAGCTCGGCAAGCTCCGGTGTGTGAGTCAGGGTGGTGGTCATGGCTTGAAGTGCATGTGGCACCGCAGTGGATATGTGAAAACCAGTCTAAAAAGGTAATAGGGCTGTTTCAGCCCTAATTAAGCGTTAGACTTTTTCACCATGTACTCCCCCACCACGCGCGTGCTCACCGTCCTGGAACTGCTGCAGTCCCACGGCCGGCTGAGCGGTGCCGAGCTGGCACGGCGGCTGCAGGTGGATGGCCGCACCCTGCGCCGCTACATCGCCAAGCTGGAAGACCTGGGCATTCCGGTGGTGGCCGAGCGTGGCCGCTACGGGTGCTACAGCCTGATCGCCGGCTTCAAGCTGCCGCCGATGATGTTCACCGACGACGAAGCGCTGGCCCTGTCGCTGGGCCTGCTTGCCGCGCGCGGCCTGGGGCTGGCTGAGGCAGCGCCTGCCGCGGAAAGCGCGCAGGCCAAGCTGGAGCGCGTGATGCCGTACCAGCTGAAAAACCGCGTCCGAGCGCTCGGTGAAACAGTGACGCTCGACATGCGCCATGCGGTGGCCCCCGGTGACAACACGGCGTTGCTGGCCTTGAGCACCGCAGCGCACGGCTGGCAGCGTGTGCACATGGCGTACCGTTCAGCCGACGACGATGTCACCGAGCGAGACTTTGACGCCTATGGCCTGGCATTTCGCCGCGGCCGCTGGTACGTGGTGGGCTGGTGCCATCTGCGCGGGGCGCTGCGCTCATTCCGCCTGGACCGTGTGCAGGAAGTCCGGCCGCTCAATGTGGTGTTCACGCCGCCGGCAGATTTCAATGCAGCGCAGCATCTCGTCCTGGGGCTGGCCACCATGCCGCGCACAAACACCGTGCGCCTGTTGCTGCACACCGATTTGCAGACGGCGCAAATGGAACTCCCCGACAGCATTGGCGTGTTCCAGCCCAGTGACGAAGGCGTGCTGCTGCACAGCCAGACCGACCACATCCCGTGGTTCGCCAGACAGCTTTCGCGGTTGCCATTTGCTTTCGAAATCCAGGAGCCGCCTGCGCTGCGCACCGCGCTGCGCGACCACGCACAACGCACGCTGGACCAGCATGCGGCCTGAACAGGCAGGCGTGGATCAGGCGGTTTCAGGCTCCAGGCGGCCGCGCGCGCGGGCCAGCCCGTAAAAACCGAAATCCATGGCCGGGACCTCCCCGCAGATCAGCTCGGCCATGGCCTTGCCAGACCCGGCGCCATGCGTCCAGCCCAATGTGCCGTGCCCGGCATTCACCCACAGGCGGCCGACTTTGGTCTTGCCGATGTAGGGAATGTTGGTGGGAGTGGCGGGACGCAGGCCGGTCCAGAAATTCGGTGTACCGCCCTGCGCTTCAAGGCGGGTGTCGCACACGCCTGGCAGCACTTCTTCGATGCGGTCGGCCAGCATTTTGCAGCGCGCCCTGGCCAGCGGGGTGTCCAGCGAAAGGTCATAGCCACCGACTTCGATGGTGCCGGCCACGCGCAAGTGATCGCCGAGGCGGCTCATGGCGCATTTGACCTCGTCGTCAATGGTGCTGACGAAGGGCGCAAGTTCCGGCTTGAGCAGCTTGAAGGTGGCGCTGTAGCCTTTGCCCGGATAGATCGGCAGGTCAACGCCCACCGAGCGCAACAGCGGCGCCGTGTACGAACCGCAAGCCACCACGATCTCGTCGGCCTTGAGTTTCATGACGGGACTCTCACTGCTGCCCGGCACGGTGCGTGCCCGGACGGCGACCGACTGGACCGCTCCACCGGACTTTTCCAGTCCTTCGATGTTGTGTTCGTAGAGAAAGCGTACGCCCTTGTCGGCGCAGCGCTGTGCCAGCGCCTGGGTGAAGACGCGCGCGTCGCCGCTTTCGTCGCTGGCGGTATAAGTGCCTCCCACGATGCGGTGCGCAAATGACTTGAAGGCCGGCTCTATGCCCAGCAACTGGGCGGTGCTCACCACGCGACGCGCCACGCCGTACTTCTGCATCAGCGCCGCCGCTTCACCGGCGGTATCGAACGACTTCTGGTCGGTGTAGTAGTGCGCGATGCCGCGCTCCAGCCGGTTGTATTCAATGCCGGTGGTCCTGACCACCTCCTTGAGCGCGATATGGCTGTAAGCGCCGAGTGCCACCAGCTGCTGCACGTTGCGCTCAAACGCGGCGTCGTTGCATTGCGACAGAAACTGCAGGCCCCAGCGCCATTGCTGCCAGCCATCGCCGAAGGGCAGTTGTGGCCGGAACAGCAGGGGGGCGTCGTTGCGAAACATCCATTTCAGGGCCTTCAGGGGGGCGTCCTTGTTGGCCCAGGGTTCGCAATAGCTGACCGAAATCTGCGCGGCATTGCCAAAACTGGTTTCCAGGGCGGCTCCGGGCTGCCGGTCCACCACAGTCACCTCATGGCCGCGCTCCAGCAGGTGCCAGGCGGTGCTGACGCCGATGATTCCCGCTCCCAAAACCACTACTTTCATACAAGCCCCTTTACAGCTTTCAAGTGTGAAGGATGTTGCTTTCAATTAATAGAAAAATTAAACTATCAGTGAAAACATCAGAACAACTAATACAAAGGAGGCTCTGCATGAGCACTTTTGATCCGGATGCGCTCGAATGCCTGGCAGCCATCGTGGAAGAGGGCGGCTTTGAGCGGGCGGCCCAGCGCCTGTCGATCACGCAGTCGGCTGTGTCGCAGCGCCTGCGTGCACTGGAGGCCCAGGTCGGGACCGTGCTGATCGTGCGCAGCAGGCCGCTCAAACCTACTTCAGCCGGCCAGCTGTTGCTGAAACACACCAAGATGCTGCGGCTGCTGCGTGCCGACCTTGAGCGCGACCTGAAAGAGCTGGCGCCCAGCTCGCTTGGCGGTGCGCGTGAGGAAGAGCGCATTTCCATCGCCATCAATGCCGACAGCATCGCCACCTGGGCCCTGCCGGCGCTGACCGACCTGGCGCAGCAGGGCCTGCCCATGGAGATCATCCACGACGACCAGAACTTCACCCACGAGTGGCTGCGTGAAGGCCAGGTGCTGGGCTGCGTCACCACACTCAAGCAGGCACTGCGCGGCTGCAAGGTGGAACCGCTGGGCGCGATGCAGTACATCGCGGTGGCTACGCCGGGCTTTGCGCAAAAACGGCTTGGCCTGGGCGAGGGCCCTGGCGGCAAACAGAACGCGCCCGCCTTGACGCAATACAACTTTCGCGATGTGCCTTTTATTGCGTTCAACCGCAAGGATGAGCTGCCGGTCGATTTCGTCGGCAAAGCTTTCGGGCTCAAGCGCGTCACCCTCAACCAGCTCTTTGTGCCGTCATCGGAAGGCATGGTCAGGGCTGTGCTGGCGGGCTGGGGCGTCAGCGTGGTGCCGCGCCTGCTGGCGCAAGGACTGATTGACACAGGCCAGCTCGTCAACGTGGCGTCCAGCTACACCCTGCCCATCCAGCTCTACTGGCATTGCTGGAACCTGGAGTCCGAAGTGCTGGATGCGCTCACCGCTGCACTCAAGCAGTCTGCAGCGCAGTCGTTGGTGACCTGATCGCACGAAAAGAGGCGCGCACCGCGTAGTGGCTGTGCACGGCTGGCGGCCGACCGGGAACACCGGGGCAGCCATGCGCTAGTCGCTGTTTCACTCGCTGACAAAGGCAGGTAAGGGAGTAGTCCCATTTACAAAAGGCACTGGCTTCCGCACACTGTGACCTGATGCGCGCTTGGCGCTGCATTGCAGTGAAAGGCACGAGGTAACGAATGCTGGGATGGCTGGGGCTGCGTACCCGTCTGGTTTTGCTGGTGCTGCTCGCGCTGCTCCCGCTGTTCGGCTTGCTCGCGTATTACGCCGAACAAGGCCGCCGCACTGCGCTGGAGCATGCACAGGTTGACCTGCAGGCCCAGGTCGCGCTGCTCGCCACACACCAGCATCGCACGGTGGACAAGGTGCATGAGCTTCTCAATGGCCTGGCCAGTGCGCCTCATATCAAGAGCCACGAGCCTGGACTGTGCGGGCAACAGCTGAAAAACATCCATCGGGAGCACCCCGAGTTCACCCATGTGGGCGTTGTTGCGCCGGACGGCCGGCTGGTCTGCAGCTCACTGGGCCTTCCCGCCGGCAGTATCCAGGAAGATGACCGGCCATTTTTCCTGCAGATCATGACCGGCCAGCGTTTTGCCATTGGGACCTACGGCATTGGCCGCAGCAGTGGCCTGCCGGGCCTGATCTTCGCCATACCGATCCACACCGATTCCGGCGCCATGGGGGGCGTGGCCTTTGCCTCCCTGGGCCTGAAGGCCCTCGCAGAGCCTTTGACCGCCGCCTCCATGATGTCGGGCGCAAGGCTGACGGTGCTTGACCGGGACGGCGTGGTGCTGGCCGTTTCCCCGCAGACACCTTCCTGGCTGGGCCGACAGCACCCGGACGCCGCCGTGCGCCAGGGCGTGCAAACGCGTCACCTGGGTGTGCTGCATGCACCTGATGCGCAGGGAAGCCAGCGGGTCTACGCTTTTGCGCCGGTTTCCGTCGAAGGCCGCGATGGGCTATTTGTGGCAGTCAGTGTCCCGCAGGAAATCATCGGCGCAGAAAGCCGCGACAACCTGCTTTCGGAGCTGGCGGCTTTGCTCGCCATGGCCGTGGCAAGTGCAGCCTGTGCATGGTGGATAGGCAACCGCCTGATCGTCAACCCGGCCAAGGCGATCCTGAAAGAAGCCAATGAGGTTGCAGAGGGCAATCTGGGGGCGCGTGTCAGGCTGGGTCCGTTGTACCAGGGGGAGCTTGGCGACATTGGGCAGACCTTCAATCGCATGGCTGGCTCCCTTCAGGCGCGCCAGGAGGAGCTTGATGCCGTGCTCAGCCGCGTGGACAAGGAGCGCTCCTTGCTCGATCTCATTCTCAACAGCATGAGTGAAGGTGTAATCGCGGCGGACACCGAAGGTCGTTTCCTGGTGTTTAACGCGACGGCTCGCAAGCTCTTTGGCGTAGCGCCAGGCCCCGGCGTGCGGGTCGAGGACTGGCGCCGCGACCACGAGCTGCTGACGCTCGACGGAAAAACCCCCTTGCCGGCGTCGGAGCGGCCGCTGGCGCGCGCAACGCGCGGCATCAGTATCGACAACTGGGACCTGGTATTTCGCAGGCCCGGCGCCGAAGACCGGGTACTCAGGATGAGCACGCGGCCCTTGCAGGATGACGCCGGCACGCTGGTGGGCGGCGTCGCGGTGTTCAATGACATTACCAAGGTCAAGGCCGCGGAGGATTTTGCCCTGGCGCAGGAACAGGTATTGGCGCTGATTGCCGGGAGCGCGCCCCTGCAGCGCTCGCTCGAGGCCGTGGTGCAATTAATTGAGACGAGTTCCCCGGACAGCCTGTGCTCGATCCTGCTGCTGGACGGGCAACACCTGCGCCTGGGTGCAGCGCCCAGCCTGCCGGACAGCTACAACCAGGCCATTGAAGGCCTGCCGGTAGGTGAAGGGGTGGGTGCCTGCGGTACCGCGGCGTTTCGCAACGAGATGGTCGTGGTGGAAGACACCCAGCTCGACCCGCTGATGAAGGACTACCGGGAGATATTGCTCGCGCATGGCCTGCGCGCCTGCTGGTCCCACCCTGTGGTTTCGACCGACGGCGAGCCGCTGGCAACATTTGCCATCTACCACCGCTATCCATGTGTACCCCAACCGCACGATCTGGAACTGATCGACACTGCGGCGCGGCTGGCCGGTATTGCGCTGGTACGTGCCCGCGCCGAGGCGGCGCTGGTCAGCAGCGAAGCGCGTTTTCGTGAACTTGCAGAAAACATCAACGACGTTTTTTACAACGTGGATCCCCGCTCCGGCCAACTTCTCTATATCAGCCCCGGCTATGAGAAGGTGTGGGGCCGCAGCCGTGAGAGCCTGTATGCCAACCCCCTGTCATATGCCGACGCTGCGCTGCCGGAGGATCAGCCTTTGCTGAAGCTCGCCAGGAAGCGCAACCGCACTGGCGAATCCTCCGACATCGAATACCGCATCCTGTCCGCGGACGGCAAGCTCCGGTGGATACGCGACCACTCCTATCCGGTGCTCGATGCGTCGGGTGTCCTCGAGCGTGTGGTGGGCACCGCCCGCGACATTACCGACCGCAAGCTTGCCGACCTGGCGCTCGCAAACACCAACCGGGCCCTGCAGATGCTGAGCCAGTCCAGCATCGCCATCAACCGGATTGAAGACGAGGAGGCCCTGTTGGCCGAAGTCTGTCGTGTCGCCGTCGATGTGGGCAGCTACCGCATGGCCTGGGTGGGGTATGCACAGAACGACGAAGCGCGCACCATACAGCCCATGGTGCACGCCGGTAACGAGGGCGGGTACCTGACGGTGATCCGCCTGACCTGGCGTGATGACCAGGTTACGGGCCAGGGCCCCGCGGGCCAGGCCATTCGCACCGGGCTGCCCCAGCAAAGCGACATCAGCCGGGCCGACAATCATTTTTACTGGCAGGCCGATGCCATGAAGCGAGGCTACCAGAGCGCGGTTTGCCTGCCTTTGCGCGAAGGGTCCAGCAGTTTCGGCGTGCTATGCCTTTATTCGGCTGAGCCGCAGCAGTTCACCGCTGAAGAGGTCAAACTTCTGCAGGAGCTTGCCGACAACCTGGCGTTCGGCATCGTCAGCCTGCGTGAACGCCTGGAGCGCCAGCGCAGCCAGGAGGCCGCACGCCAGGCGGCAGTCAAGCTGCACGAACAGGCTTCGCTGCTGGACAGGGCCCAGGACGCCATCATGGTCCGCAACCTGGACCGGACCATACGTTTCTGGAACAAGGGTGCCGAACGCCTTTACGGATGGACAGCCGAAGAAGTGCTGGGCAAATCGATGGAAGAGTTCATGTACGAGGATCCCCAGGTGCTTGTGGGCGCCATGGCCCGCACGCTGGCCAATGAAGGGGACTGGACCGGTGAACTGGAGCAGCGCGCCAGGGATGGCTCAACGGTGGCCATCGAAGCACGCTGGACGGTGGTGCGCGACGAAGAAGGCAAGGTTAACGGGGTGCTCGGCATCAACACCGATATCCGCGAACGCAGGCGTGCGCGCGAGGAGATATTGCGGCTCAACGCCAGCCTGGAAGAGCGCGTGCAGCAACGCACCGCGCAACTCGAATTTGCCAACAAACAACTGGAGGCATTTTCTTATTCCGTATCCCATGACCTGCGCAGCCCGCTAAGTGCCATCGACGGATTCAGCGACCTGCTGCAGCGTGCCATGAACAAGTCCGACAGCACACCGCTGTCGGAGCGCAGCCGGCATTACCTGGCGCGCATACGGGCCGGGGTGGGGCAGATGGGGGAATTGATCGATGCGATGTTGACGCTGGCACAGGTGTCGCGCTCAAGCCTGCGTTGGGAGCCGGTCGACCTCAGCGCACTGGTCCAGGGCATCCTTGACGGCTACCGTGAACGCGAGCCCGAAAGGCCGGTGGCGCTCCATGTTGAAGCGGGCCTGACGGGGCAGGGTGACCCGCGCCTGCTCATGCAGTTGCTGGACAACCTGCTGGGCAACGCCTGGAAATTCAGCGCCAACCAGGAGCGCACCGAAATCACCTTCGGCCATGAGGTCGGCGAAGACGGGGAGACGGTTTATTTTGTCCAGGACAAGGGCGCCGGCTTCGACATGGCCTACGCGGAGAAGCTGTTTGGCGCGTTCCAGCGCCTGCATTCGCTGTCGGAATTTGCCGGCACCGGCATTGGGCTGGCCACGGTGCACCGCATCGTGGCACGGCATGGCGGGAAGGTCTGGGCCCAGTCATCCCTCGGGCAAGGCGCCACGTTCTATTTCACGCTGGGTGACAGGACTTTGTAAGGGGTGGAGCCCCCACGCTCCTCCACTGCGTGTGGGTCGCGAGGCCTTGCAGGCCGCAGCTCGCGAGACGCTTCGCCTCTGTCGCCCGTCCGAGCCTGCGCAGGCAGGCTCGGAGGCCGCTCGCCTGCAGTCCGGCAAAGTCGGTCCTGCGGCTCATGCTTGCATGAAGAGTTCGGCGGCGTAACCAGTGGGCGTATTTCACCAGTGGGGGCCGCGGGTCCGGCTTTGCCGGCCCCMGGCGCCGCCCCCTTGAGGGGGGAACAGGCTACACGCAGTGAGCCTGGACGGGGGTGGTTTAAAAGCTCTGCGGGCGCAGAGTTTCGCGCAGCGTCTGCGCTTTATCTGCGTCGAACTGGCCTTCAACCCGCGCCAGCACTTCACCCTGGCGGTTGACCACCACGGCGTAGACCTGGTCGGTGCCGTTGAGGCCGGCCGCACGCACAAAACTGGCTCGGTCGGTGAACACCGGCACCAGCCTGGCGCGCTCGGTATCTGCGGTGTAGTGCTTGAGCAACCTGTTTTCGACGGCGCTGCGCCCCGTCGGTGTGCCGGGGTCATTGACGATCGGCATGCGCATCCACGCGATGGACGAGTCGTTACGCAGGTTCAGCCCCTGGATCCAGCTCTCGGCCTGGACATGCTGGCCGCGCTGGAAGGTGATCAGTGCAAGGGTGCGGTCAGAGGGCAAGCCATCCGGCACGTTGACCGGCTGGCGCAGCAGTGTTTGCGCCATGAAAGCCGGCATGTGCCCCATGACGCTGGCCTCATTGGGTGATGCGAACGCAAACGCAAACGCGAGGCCGACGGCAAGCAGCCAGGCGCCAAGATAGGACACGTTGCTTTTCATGGTGCTCTCCCCAATGCGGGTGCGGTGCAGGAAGTCCTGCATGAACCCTTCATGCAAGATACATGCAAGCCGAACAGTGCGCAAACCAACAATTGGAACAAAGTGTTATCACTTTCGTGCTGACCCTTGGGTTCCGCGTTGCCGGTCGTGGTTGGGTTACGCGATGCGCAGGAAGTTCAAAAAAATGCCGCCGCCGTGTGCGCTGCGGCGCTACGACTTTAGTCACCAGCGGCACGTGGGCACCACGCCCATAAGAGGACGACTGAGTGCTTGAGTGCTATTGGCCGACGCGGATCAGCAAGTCGGGTAAAAACCCGTCCTGTTCATGCTTGCGCGCATAACCCAGCGGGTTCGCCACTACGCGGCAGCCGCGGCTGATGTAATTAATTACGCAATGCAGGTGCCCGTGCAGCCATAGGTCGGCCAGCGGCAGCAGGTCATCCAGCGTATTGCAAAAGCCCGCCGTACCCGGCACCAGGCCATAGCGCGGGTCGGCGCTCAGCAGGCTGGGGGCGAAATGCGTCACGGCCACAGTAGGCCCTTCAAATGGTACGGCCAGTGCCTGCCGCAACCAGGCCTGGCTTTTGAGGCCCTTTTCGCGCAGGTCGGCCGCCAGCAGTGGCTGGCCATCGCGAAAGGAATGGTTTTTTCCGAGATAAAAGTTGGCTGCGCGGAATGCTTTTTCGCGCGCTTTCAGTTGCTCGCCCGGCGTGATGTCCGATGCCTGGGCCTGGCCTGCGCTCAGGGCGTCAAAGTCGGTCCACAGCGTGCTGCCCACAAAACGCACACCCTGCAGCACCACGGTTTCACGTTCAAGCCAGACCATGCCCAGGCGCTCGCAGGTTTCGCGCAGCCGCACATGGGTTTCATCAAAGTCCAGGCCGTCGTATTCGTGGTTGCCCGGGACAAACAGCACCGGCGTCGGCCAGTCCGCACCGCCTTGGGCCAGAGGCAAGGGCGAAAACTGCCCCAGGCCGAAGTCGGCAATGCCCCTCTCGCCCAGCAGCGAGCCCTGCTGATAGGAGCCAATGTCGCCGGCCAGTACCAGCAGGTCGGCGCCGGGTACGGGCACGGCCTTGAAGTCGGGGTTGCTCTCGAGATGCAGGTCGGACAGGAGCTGGATGTTCACCCCGCCGATTGTGCGGGAAGAYGGGGCCGGTTCCGGGTGGCGGGCTTTTTCGCTTGCGTCGCCCAGTGTCCGTGCGCTAGATTGCGCAGGCATGAAACAGGAACCAGGGAGCCACCGGTGACACCTATCCAGAACACAGCCGTCGCGCAGGCCTTCGCGGCCTACCCGCCACTGCTGCGGCGCAAGCTGATGGCCCTGCGCCAATTGATTCTGGACACGGCATTGGACACACCCGGCGTCGGCGATCTGGAGGAAACACTCAAGTGGGGCGAGCCGGCCTACCTCACGTCAGCCAGCAAAAGCGGCAGCACCATCCGACTGGGGCCGGTCAGATCCAGTCCAGCGCAGTACGCCCTGTACTTCAACTGCAACACCATGCTGGTGGACACCTTCCGCACCTTGTTTCCCCGCGAGCTGCGCTACGAGGGCAATCGGRCCATCGTGCTCGATGCGGCTGATCCACTGCCGAGGGATGCCTTGTCGTTCTGCATTCAGGCGGCGCTGACCTACCACCGGAAAAAAGGCCCCTGAAACGGCAAAACCGCCGGCGCCGGGCGGGGGGTGTCAGGCCAACGGCGCCAGCAGGCGCACGGTGAATGTCGTGCCTTGCCCGGGCCGGCTGGTGACTTCAATCTGCCCCTGATGCAGGTCAACGCATTCCTTCACGATGTGCAGGCCGATGCCGGTGCCGGAAATATTGCCGACATTGGTGCCGCGGTGAAAGCTGCCGAACAGGCGCGGCAGGTCGGCTTCCGGGATGCCGATGCCGTGGTCGCTGATGCGCAGGTGAATCTGGTCGCCCACGCCGCGAACGGCAAACTGCACCGGCGTGTCCGGGTCCGAATATTTCAGCGCATTGCCCAGCAGGTTGACCACGATGTGCCGCAGCAACTGCTGGTCCGCCGTGCGCGGCGCGTCCAGGCCGTCGCAGGTCAGCGACACGCGCGCGGCCTGCGGGTTGCCGCGCTCAAGCTCACCCATCACCTGCACCAGCCAGTCGGGCACGGCCAGCGGCGCGGCTTCGAACTGGAACTTGCCCAGCTCCAGGCGGCTGGTCAGCAGCACCTGCTCGACCATGCTGTTCATGCGGGCCACCGCCGTCTTGATCTGCCCCAGCAGCTCCCGGCGTTCGCTGGCCGGAAAGCTGGCCCCGTAGGCATCCAGCAGCTCCACAGACGACAGGATGGCGGCCAGCGGCGTGCGGAACTCGTGCGATGTCACGGCGACAAACCGTGACTTCAGCTCCGACAGCTCGCGCTCGTGCGCCAGCGCCTTGCGCATGTCTTCCTCCGCCTGGCGCTTGCGCGTGACATCGGTCAGGAAGTTGAGCGTGGCGGGCGCGCCCTGCCATTCAAACATYACCGCGCTGATCTCAAGCCAGCGTATGGCGCTGCGGCTGTGCTGCACGCGAAACTGGTAGTAGTTCTCCACCGGCTCGCCGCGCAGGCGCTTCATGTGATTGCTCAGCACCTTCTCGCGGTCGTCGGGGTGGATGAATTCGATAAAGGGCAGGGACTTGGCGGTTTCCTCGTCCAGCGAGGTCAGCTCCAGTGCCTTGGGGTTGGCATACAGGATGCGCCCGGCCGCCGTGACAAGAATGCCCTCGCTGACGTTTTCCACCACCGCGCGGTACTTGGCCTCGGAGTCGGTGCGCCGGCCGATCTCCACACGCAATTGCTTGGAAGTGTCGAGCTGCCAGGTGATGTTGTTGGCCAGGTGGATAACGCGCAGCAACTGCCCCGAAGGGCTGTGCATGGGCAGCGCGCGCTGGCTCAGCCGGGCATTGCCGCCCTGGGGCCGGATGACCCTGTACTCTTCGCTGCGCTTCAGGGGGCTGGTTTGCAGGCTCAGCACCCGCTCGCGGTCTATTGGGTCCACATGCTCCAGCCATTGCCACGGCCGGTCTGCCAGGGTGTCGGCCGACAGGCCCCAGAACGCCTCGAACGCCGGGTTGGTATAGGTGATGCGGCCAGTTTGCGGGTCCCAGGACCAGAGCATCGCGTCAATATTCGAGGCGATCTGCCGCAGCAGCGCCAGCGCCCCGTCCGGCGATGAAGCAGGGGTCTCAGCCGTGGGCAGGGAAGAGGGATTTGGGGGATGGGCCACAGCCCAAGCATAGCCGCCGGCTCCGTGAAGTTTTCCCCGGAAATCACGTAGAAATGACCTGCATGTGCCGCCGCGGAGCACGGCATGCATTTTTTGCATGGGTTTGGGGCCCGGTTAGGCTTGAAACCCTAGGGAAAACCCTTATTCTTCATTCACCGCAACTTTTTCACCCCATGAAGGTGACCCTGACATGTACAGCCTGATTTCCCAGATCGCCCGTTTCCTGCCCGCCGCAACCCGCGTGGCCCCTGTGAACGGYGTGGCCCACAACCTGATGGAACGCGCCGAAGCACGCGCCGGCCGCAATCCGTTGCAGGCCCAGGAACTGCGCAGCGCCGCCTACGCTTACCTCAGCGTGGTTCGCTGAGCCCCCACGCTTCCCCACTTCGAGCCTGCGGCGCGCTGCCCCTTTCCTCACGTATGGGGCCGGCCGCCTTGCGGCTGGCAWCGCCAGACCGCGGCTTCAGCTGGTAAAGACGGGGCCTTGTTCGGGCGGATGCGGTCAGAGCTTAACCCCTGCTCCTTTGACGGCGGGCGACAGTACGGCCACCTGCTCCCTGACGAAGCCGGTGAACGCCGCCGGGCTCATGGGCTGGGTGGTGATGCCCAACTCCAGCATCTTCTTTTTGATCTCCGCCGTTGCCAGTATTTCGTTGCAGGCGCTGCTCAGCCGTGCCACGACGTCGGCCGGCATGTGCGCCGGACCGCTCAAACCAAAGAAGTTGTCCAGCACCAGCTTGCGGTAGCCAAACTCCACCACGCTGGGCACATCCGGCACCAGCGGTGAGCGGCTGGCCGACGTTACGGCCAGCGGCACCAGCTGCCCGCTCTTGAAGTAGGGCACAAAAGCCGTCAGCACGTCGATGCCCACGGGGATCACGCCCGCGATCAGGTCTGTCGTCATGGGCGCACCGCCGCGGTACGGGATGTGCACCAGGTTCACGCCCATGGACTTTTTCATCAGCTCGCCGTAAATGTGGCCGATCGAGGCCGGCCCGCCCGAGCCGAAGTCGAGCCGGCCCGCTTTGCGGGCCTGCGCTTCCACATCGGTAATCGTCTTGATGGGCGCGTGCGGGTTGGCCATCACCACGCAGGGGGCGTTGCCGATCAGCGCGATGTGGGTGAAGCCTTCCACCGGGTCATAGGGCTGCTTTTCCAGCGCGAACGGGCCGATGGACACCGGTGTCGAGTTGCTCAGCATCAGTGTGTAGCCGTCTGCCGGCGCCTGCGCCACCACCAGGCCTCCCACGCTGCCGCCCGCGCCCGGCCGGTTGTCGACCACCACCGCCTGCCCCAGCTTTTTGCCTAGCTGCTCGGCCATCACCCGCGCGACGATGTCACTGGCGCCGCCGGCTGGAAAGGTCACCACGATCTTGATCGGCTTGTCCGGCCAGGCAGCCAGGGCCGGCAGCGCCATGGATGCGGCGCCGCTGGCGAGGATCTTCAGCGCGGTGCGGCGCGCAAGTGGGTGTGAGGGCGTTGGGGGGTGTGGGTGGTCTGGCATGCGCGGCTCCTGCGTACAGTTTGTGTGCAAAAGTGTGTGCAAAAACCATGCCCCTCGGCCGCGAGCCGCTTGAATGGGATTGCCCGCGGGCGTTTGGCGTCAGCGTGACGCTACTGAATTAGTAGCGGCTCGCGCCTGTCC
>NZ_JBFUCA010000001.1:0-50232 GCF_056405475.1 Polaromonas sp. P1_G4 | reverse complement strand
GCTATCAAATAGATAGCAAACACTTTAAACGGGAATCGCCGGCAGCAACTTCTCAACAATGGCACGCGCGTAGACGCTGGCCACTTCCGCCACAAATGCCGGAAAGTCCACGTGCGCGGTGTCGTCGGCGCGGTCGGAAATCGTTCTCACCGACGCAAACGCCACGCCGTAGTCATGGCAGACCTGCGCCACGGCCGCACCCTCCATCTCGACCGCCAGCGGCGTGTGGCCTGCTGCAATCAGTGCCGCACGGATACCGGCGGCTTCCTGCGCACCGCAGACAAAGCGGTCGCCGCTGATCATCAGCCCGCGGTGGACACGCGCAGACGGATACGCCGGCACAGTACCGGCAGCCAGCGCCGCCGCGTGCAATAACGCCGTCAAAGCCGCGTTGCTTTCAAAAACCGTCTTGCCATACAGCGGAACCTCATAGCGGGGAAACAGCGGTGAGGCGTCCATGTCATGCTGCACAAAACTGTCGGCCACCACCACATCGCCCACATTCACACTTTCGCCCAGCCCACCGGCCACACCGGTGAATACAATGCGGCCGACCTTGAAGTGCTCGATCAGCGCCACCGCCGTGGTGGTTGCCGCCACTTTTCCGATACGCGCGAGCACCAGCACGACCGGGTGCCCGTGCAGGGCACCAAGCCAGAACTCGCGGCCAGCGTGCTTCACCTGCCGCGCGTTTTCCAGCAGGTCAATCAGGCCGGACTGCTCTTCAGCAMGGGCGCTGAGGATGGCGGTGGGTGCACGGGGGAAGATGTCAACGGAAGTCATGCCCTGATTTTGCCCGCGCTTTCAACACCGGGGGCGCAGAAAAAAGGGCAGCTTGCGCTGCCCTCTAGAAAACCTGCCGCGCATGCGCGGCGAGCTCTGAAACTTGCCGTTTATTTCTTGTCGCGCAGTTCGCGGCGCAGGATCTTGCCAACCGGCGTCTTGGGCAGATCGGTACGGAACTCCACCACTTTCGGTTGTTTGTAGCCTGTGAGATTGGTTTTGCAGTATTCCCGCACCTGTGCTTCCGTGAGCTCGGGATTCTTTTTCACGATCACCAGCTTCACGGCTTCGCCGGACTTTTCATCGGCAACGCCTACGCAGGCACATTCCATCACGCCGTCGAGCTTGGCCACTACATCCTCAATTTCGTTCGGATAGACATTGAAGCCGCTCACAAGGATCATGTCTTTCTTGCGGTCGACGATCTTGAAGAAGCCGTTTTCATCGACCACGCCGATGTCGCCTGATTTGAAGTATCCGTCGGGCGTCATGACCTTGGCGGTCTCGTCGGGGCRCTGCCAGTAGCCGGCCATGACCTGCGGACCCTTGATGGCGATTTCGCCGGGCTGGCCTTGCGGGACTTCATTGCCGTCGTCATCGAGCAGCTTGAAGTAAGTGCCGGGAATCGGCACACCGATGGTGCCGGTGAAGGCCTTGCTGTTGGTCGGGTTGCAGCTGGCCGAGGGTGATGTCTCGGAAAGGCCGTAACCTTCGCAGACCGGGCAGCCGGTTTTCTCGAGCCACAGCTTGGCCACCGCGCCTTGCACAGCCATGCCGCCACCCAGAGAAATCTTCAGGTGCGACCAGTCCACGGTGTTGAAGTCCGGGTGATTCGCCAGGCCATTGAACAGGGTATTGACCGCGGGGAAGCTGTTGATCTTGTGCCTGGAGAGCTCTTTAAGCACGGCCGTCAGGTCACGCGGATTGGGGATCAGGATGTTTTTGCTGCCGGTGCGCATGCCCAGCATCATGTTCACGGTGAACGCGAAGATGTGGTACAGCGGTAGCGCGCAGACATACGTGAGCTGCTCGCCGGCCGGCAGGGCCGCCATGGCCGGGCTGTTCCAGGCTTCGGACTGCAGCACATTGGCGATCACGTTGCGGTGCAGCAGAACGGCGCCCTTGGAGACACCTGTGGTGCCGCCGGTGTATTGCAGCACGGCCACGTCGTCTGGTTTGATGTCGKGCCGCTTGAGCGTCAGGCGCGTGCCCTGCGCCACAGCGTCGTTAAAACGCACGGCGCCGGGCAGGTTGAAGGCCGGCACCATCTTCTTGACGTTGCGCACCACGTAGTTGACGAGCGCGCCCTTGAGCATGCCTAGCTGGTCACCCATGGCGCACAACACCACGTGCTTGACGGGCGTGGCGGCAATGCATTGCTCGAGCGTGTTGGCGAAGTTTTCGATGATGACGATCGCCTTGGCGCCCGAATCCTTGAGCTGATGCTCCAGTTCGCGCGGCGTGTACAACGGGTTCACATTGACCACCACATAGCCGGCGCGCAGGATGGCGGCCACCGCCACCGGGTACTGCGGTACGTTGGGCATCATGATGGCAACGCGGTCGCCCTTAGCCAGGCCCAAGCTCTGCAGGTAGGCGCCGAAGGCGAGCGACAGGCTGTCGGTCTGGCCGAAGGTCACGTCCTTGCCCATGAAGCTGTAGGCGACGCGGCTGCCGTGTTTCTTGAAGCTTTCCTCCATCAATGCGACCAGCGACGGGTACTGGGACGCGTCGATATCGGTAGGAACGCCCGGCGGATAGGCTTTGAGCCATGGGCGGTCAAGGGTCGCTGCATTCATGTTTGTCTTCTCCATTACGTATTGCTTACTGCCATGGATTCTCATGGCGTGCCCTCTTCGTGGCTATTGCGTTTTCCCTAGGAAACCCGGGAAATCAGGAGGGAAGCCTCTCTAAATCGGGGTGCGCCCGCGGCTCGCCGCCGCGGGAAAACCCGGCGGCCAGCGATTACTCGATGGCCTTGCCCATGTCTTCGATCACCTTTTTGGCGTCCCCGAACACCATCATGGTCTTGTCCATGTAGAAGAGTTCGTTGTCCAGGCCCGCGTAGCCAGCCGCCATGGAGCGCTTGTTGACGATGACCGTCTTGGCCTTGTAGGCCTCCAGAATCGGCATGCCGTAGATCGCGCTGCCCTTGACGTGCGCGGCGGGGTTCACCACGTCGTTGGCGCCCAGGATGATGGCGACATCGGCCTGGCCGAACTCGGCGTTGATGTCTTCCATTTCATGCACCTGGTCGTAGGGCACTTCGGCCTCGGCCAGCAACACGTTCATGTGGCCGGGCATGCGGCCGGCCACCGGGTGGATCGCGTATTTGACGTTGACGCCCTTGTCGATGAGCTTTTGCGCCAGCTCTTTGACCGAGTGCTGGGCGCGCGCCACGGCCAGGCCGTAGCCCGGCACGATGATCACGGTCTCCGCATTGCCCAGGATGAAGGCAGCGTCGTCGGCAGAGCCCGACTTGACGGGGCGCTGCTCTTTGGCGCCTGCGGCGGCGGTGCCGGCCTCACCGCCGAAGCCGCCCAGGATCACGTTGAAGAAGGAGCGGTTCATCGCCTTGCACATGATGTACGAGAGGATGGCGCCCGACGAGCCGACCAGCGAGCCGGCAATGATCAGCATGGAGTTGTTGAGCGAAAAGCCGATACCGGCCGCGGCCCAGCCCGAGTAGCTGTTGAGCATGGACACCACCACCGGCATGTCGGCGCCGCCGATCGGAATGATGATCAGCACGCCCATGACGAAGCTCATTGCCAGCATCGCGAAGAAGGCGGGCCAGCTGCCCGTGAACATGAACACCAGCCCCAGGCCGATGGTCACCAGGCCCAGCACCAGGTTCAGCTTGTGCTGGCCGGCAAACTGCACAGGTGCGCCCTGGAACAGGCGGAACTTGTAAGTGCCCGACAGTTTGCCGAAGGCGATCACCGAGCCGCTGAAGGTGATGGCGCCAATGGCGGCGCCGAGAAACAGCTCCAGCCGGTTGCCGGTGGGGATGGGGTTGCCTTTGGCGGCGATGCCAAAAGCGTATGGCTCGGCAACGGCGGCCACAGCGATAAAGACCGCAGCCAAACCGATCATGCTRTGAAAGAACGCCACCAGCTCGGGCATCTTGGTCATTTCGACCGTCTTGGCGCGCCAGGCGCCATAGCCTCCGCCGACCACCAGGCCCAACAGAACGTAACCCATGCCGAGGGCCTTGCCGCCCGAGATCTCGACAATCAGCGCCGCCGTGGTCAGCGCGGCAATCGCCATGCCGGCCATGCCGAACAGGTTGCCGCGGATTGAGCTGGTAGGGTGTGACAGGCCCTTGAGCGCCTGAATGAAGCAAACGGAGGCTACCAGGTACAGCAGCGTGACGAGATTCATGCTCATTTGGCGGCTCCTTCAGCGGGCGCGGCGACTTTTTTTTCTTTCTTGCGGAACATCTCCAGCATCCGGCGCGTCACCAGAAAGCCGCCGAAGATGTTGACGGCCGCCAGCGCCACGGCCAGCACGCCCATGGTTTTGCCCAGTGGTGTTTCGGTCAGTGCGGCCGCGAGCATCGCGCCCACGATCACGATGGCCGAAATCGCATTGGTCACCGCCATCAGCGGTGTGTGCAACGCCGGCGTGACGGTCCACACCACGTGGTAACCCACGTAGATGGCCAGCACAAAAATAATCAGGTTGATGATGGTGGGTGACACTGCATCCATGGTCTTCTCCGTGAGGGACTACGCGGGCGTGAGCCCGGCTTGTCCGATTAAATCCAATTGATCCGATGAGTCCCGAACGGGTTACTTCTTCTTGACCTCGCCGCCCTGCGTCATCAGGCAGGCTGCGACGATGTCGTCTTCCAGGTCGACATTGAGCGTGCCTTCCTTGGTGATGATGAGCTTGAGGAAGTCGAGCAGGTTGCGGGCATAGAGCGCGCTGGCATCCGCCGCGACAAGGGCCGGTACGTTGGTCTGGCCGATCAGCGTCACGCCGTGCTTGACCACGGTCTTGCCGGGTTCGGTCAGCGGGCAGTTGCCGCCTTGAGGTGCGGCCAGGTCGACGATCACGCTGCCGGGCTTCATGGCCTTGACCATGTCTTCGGTGACCAGCACCGGCGCCGGGCGGCCCGGGATCAAGGCTGTGGTGATGACCACGTCGGCTTGCGCCACGCGCTTGGCGACTTCGGCCTTTTGCCGCTCGAGCCAGCTCGGCGGCATGGGCTTGGCATAGCCGCCCACACCGACCGCGGCTTCGCGTTCTTCGTCAGTCTCGTAGGGCACATCGATGAATTTACCGCCCAACGATTCGACCTGCTCTTTGACGCTCGGGCGCACGTCGCTGGCTTCAATGACGGCGCCAAGGCGCTTGGCGGTGGCGATGGCCTGCAGGCCGGCTACGCCGACGCCCAGGATCACCACGCGGGCGGCCTTGACCGTGCCGGCCGCCGTCATGAGCATGGGGAAGAAGCGCTGGTATTCGGCAGCGGCCATCATCACGGCCTTGTAGCCGGCGATGTTGGCTTGCGAAGACAGCACGTCCATGCTTTGCGCGCGGCTGGTGCGCGGCGCGGCCTCCAGCGCGAAGGACGTCAGCTTGGCCGCAGCCAGGCGCTGCAGCCCGGTGGCATCAAAAGGATTGAGCATGCCGACCAGCACACCGCCGGCTTTGGCCAGGCCCATTTCACTGTCCAGCGGGCAGCGGACCTTGAGCACGATATCAGCGCCATAAGCGCCCGCCGCGTCGGTGATCTCTGCGCCGACCGCCGTGTAGGCCTCATCGGGAACGCTGGCAGCCACCCCGGCGCCGGACTGCACACGGACGGTATGCCCTTGTGCCTTGAGCTTTTTGGCCGTTTCGGGCGTGATGGCGACGCGTGTTTCTCCGGCCGTGATTTCGGCGGGTACCCCAATGAGCATGGGTCTCTCCTCAGTACGTTGGTGTTGGTTTGATTGACGTCAGCCCGCAGGCGGGCTTGCGCGCGATCTGTCTCGGTGTCTTTATCTGCGTATCCGCTTTTGTACCTGTCATGAAGCTTACATGAGATTTCTGCAATTTTTTGTCAGGGCAGTCTACAGTTTTTGACCCGAGTCAAGCCACGCAATAAAAAAAGCCCCGCCTGCCAATACATGGCGGTTGGGGCCGGTTTGCCTTGATGGCTGGCGTGCTATTTCTATTTGGCTGTCGGCATCACGAATTCGGCGCCCTTGCCGATGCTCTCTGGCCAGCGCTGCATGATGGACTTTTGTTTGGTATAGAAACGTACGCCCTCTTCGCCATAGGCGTGCATGTCGCCGAAGAGGCTTTTTTTCCAGCCACCAAAGCCATGCCAGGCCATGGGCACCGGGATCGGCACGTTGATGCCGACCATGCCGACCTGGATGCGGCGGCTGAATTCGCGGGCCACGTGGCCGTCCCGGGTGAAGCAGCTCACGCCGTTGCCGAATTCATGGGCATTGATCAGGTTCACCGCTTCGGCGAAGTCCTTCACGTGCACGCAGCCCAGCACCGGGCCAAAAATCTCTTCTTTATAGATGCGCATGTCGGGCGTGACATGGTCAAACAGCGTGCCACCCATCCAGAAGCCCTTGCCGCAGCCCGGGCCGGCCTTGGCGCCCGTGAAGGTGCGGCCGTCCACCAGCAGCTTGGCGCCTTCTTTCACGCCCGTCTCGATGTAGCCGGTAATGCGCTGGTGCGCGGCCGATGTGACGATGGGGCCCATTTCAGCGTCAAGCTCCACACCGTTTTTGATCACCAGTGTTTTGGCGCGCGCTTCCAGCATGGGAATGAGTTTTTCGGCCACATTGCCCACCAGCACAGCCACAGAGATCGCCATGCAGCGTTCGCCGGCCGAGCCGTAGCCCGCGCCGATCAATGCGTCCACCGCCTGCTCCAGGTCGGCGTCGGGCATGACCACCATGTGGTTCTTCGCGCCGCCCAGTGCCTGCACGCGCTTGCCGTGGCGTGCGCCGGTTTCGTAGATGTAGTTCGCGATCGGTGTGGAGCCAACAAAGGACACGGCCTTCACGTCCGGGTGCACCAGCAGGGCGTCGACCGCCTCTTTATCGCCCTGCACCACGTTGAAGACGCCGTCGGGCAAGCCGGCTTGCTTGAGCAGGTCGGCCATGAAAAGGCTGGGGCTGGGGTCGATGGGACTGGGCTTGAGCACAAAGCAGTTGCCGGCGGCAATCGCCACCGGGAACATCCACATCGGCACCATCACCGGGAAATTGAAGGGCGTGATGCCGGCCACCACACCCAGCGGCTGGCGCAGCGTCCAGTTGTCGATGCCGGTGGAAACCTGGTCGGTGAAGTCGCCCTTGAGCAGCTGCGGAATGCCGCAGGCGAATTCAACAATGTCGATGCCGCGCGAGACCTCGCCTTGGGCGTCGGTGAACACCTTGCCGTGCTCGGCGGTGATCATGTGGGCCAGCTTGTCCTTGTTCAGGTTGAGCAGTTCCAGGAACTTGAACAGCACGCGCGCGCGGCGCAGTGGCGGCGTGTCGGCCCAGGCGGGAAAGGCGGCCTGGGCTGACGCCACGGCCGCATCGACCTCCRTTCCGCTGGCAAGCGCGACATAACCCGACACCGCGCCCGTTGCAGGGTTGAAGACTTCCTGGCTACGCCCGGAAGACGGCGCGGCCACACGGCCATTCAGGTAGTGGCCGATGGTGGCTTGTGAAGCGGAGGCAGCAGGGGATAAAGACATTTTGCAATCCTTGAAAGGTGGCGGCACCGGACTGGCCGTTGGGGGTTCACCGCAGTCTAGGGCTGCGCAGCCGAATTGATAATGCCCCGTTTTGTGATTACATTGTTCATATTTTTGAACAATAGACCTCTCGACCTCCATGTCTTCCGACCAGCTATCGCCCCTTGTCGCCGATCTTCACCTGCTGACCATCCTGGCGGCTACACGCAGCTTTACCGAAGCGGCGCGCCGCCTCGGGATGTCCAAGGCCTCGGCCAGCATGCGCATCAGTGAGCTGGAGCGCGCCGCCGGCGTGACGCTGGTGCGACGCACCACGCGCTCCGTAGGCCTGACGGAGGCTGGCCAGCAATTGGTGAACGACATGCAGCCGGCGTTTAACCGCATCAGCGAGAGCTATTCCGCCGTGAAGGACCTGGTGGAAACCCCGCGCGGGCTGATCCGCGTGACAGCACCTGTCGCGCTCGGGCGTCAGCACCTGGCGCCCTGCGTTGCGGCCTTCCTCAAGCGCTATCCCGAGATCCATATCGAACTGGAACTCACCGACCGCTTTGTCAACCTTGCCAATGAAGGCTTCGACCTGGCGATACGACACACGAATGCGCCGCCCGACACCCATGTGGCCTGGGTGTTGTGCGAAACGCGCTCCATCCTGCTGGCCAGCCCCGACTACCTGGCGCGCCGCGGCGTGCCTGCGCAGCCGTCAGACCTGGCCGCGCACGATTGCCTGCTTTACCTGGGCAACCACAACACCGCCAGCTGGACCTTCGTGCGCAGCGGCAAGCGCAAATCCCGCGAGCAAGTTGGCGTGAACATCACGGGCACACTGAAGGCCAACAACAGCGAAGTGCTGCGCGAAGCGCTGGTGGCGGGCCTGGGCATCGGCCTGCTGCCGGATTTCAGCGCACCTGCGGGTGGCAGCGCGGTGCCATCGCCGTCGCCGCTTGTGCAGGTGCTGCCCGAGTGGCAGGTGCAGGGATTTTTCGGCGAGCGCATTTACGCCCTCAGGCCCTGGTCGCAGCAAGTGCCCAAGGCGGTGCAATGCCTTGTGGCACATTTGCGCGAGAGTTTCGCTGCCGGATTTTCGGCTAGCAAACACACCTGGCCGGCCGGTCAGGACCCCGGTCATCAAGGCCACGGATAATCCGGCGCATGATTAAACGATGGAAACCCAGCGTCACGGTCGCTGCGGTGATTGAAAAAAAGACGGGCGGTGTCTCCAGGTTCCTGCTGGTCGAAGAGGAAACGCGGGACGGCCTGAAGCTCAACAACCCCGCCGGCCACCTGGATCCCGGTGAAAGTCCCTTTGAGGGTTGCGTGCGCGAAACACTGGAAGAAACCGCCTTCCATTTCACGCCCACCGCCATTGTGGGTGTCTATCTCTCCCGCTTTGAGCGGGCCCTCATCGGGCAGGAAGAATCCGAAGACATCACCTACCTGCGCTTTGCGTTCTGCGGCGAACTGGGCGAGCACGTGGCAGGCCAGGCGCTGGATGAGGGCATTGTGCGCACGGTCTGGCTGACGGCCGACGAAATAAGAGCAAGCGCTCACATGCACCGAAGCCCTCTCTTGTTGACCTGCATGGAAGATTACCTGGCAGGCAGGCGCTTCCCGCTTGATCTGGTGACCACGGATGCCAGCGTGCATGCACCGCTGAACCAGAAGTAGGAAGCACCGCTGCCGTGGATGATTTGGCAGCGCCAACGGGACCCCGCTTTCCCGCTGACAGCCAGCGCAATCCTCAATAAAGAATTCGTTGCGCCACCGGCGGCGGCGTCCACTGGTACAACCAGGTCTCCGTCAATGACTGGCCGTCGACCTGCAAATGCATGCGCAGGTTGATGGGTGCCGTGCTGTCGCCATCGGGGCGCAGGTCGAACATGGCACGCCACCCCTTGATGGCGTCCAGCGGCCGGGCCGACGTCAATTCAATCGTGCCGCGCGAAGCGGTGATCACGGCTTTGACCTGGGCCCCGCGGTTCAGCAAGGCAAAGTCGCCGCCCGCAAAATCGACGGCAAAACGCCGCGTGTAGGCGGTGCGCTTTTGCCCGACCACGCCGCCGAGGCCGGTACGTGTGGCCACACAGCGCGCCAGCGGCCCTTGCGCGGCGGGCGGTTCGCCCCCCCAGTGCAGCCGGTAGGAAAACAGCAACTCCTGCCCTGCCTGCGGCTTGTCCCTGGGGTTCCAGAAGGCCACGATGTTGTCAAAGGTTTCGTCCGCGGTCGGAATTTCCACCAGCTGTATCGCGCCCGCACCCCAGCCCGCCTTGGGCTCAACCCACAGGCTCGGGCGTTTTTCATAGAACACGCCGTCGTCCTGGTAGTGGTCAAAGTTGCGATCGCGCTGCATCAGGCCAAAACCGCGCGGGTTCTCGTCCTGGAAGGCGTTGAACTGCAATTGCGCCGGATTGGTCAGTGGACGCCACAGCCATTCGCCCGTGCCGCTGTGCATGGCCAGGCCGTCGGTGTCGTGGATTTCGCCGCGCCAGTCCCAGCCCATGCGTTTGTCGTTTTCGCCGGTCTGGAACATGCTGGTGCACGGCGCGATGCCCATGCGGTCAATGGTTTTGCGCGGATACAGCGCCACGTCCAGGTCCATGACCTGCGTGTCGCCCGGCGTGATCACAAAGCGGTAGGCGCCGCTGACACTCGGCGAGTCCAGCAGGGCGTAGACGGTCAGTGAAGCCGCTTTCGGGTCCGGCTTTTCGAGCCAGTAGCCGATGAAATCCGGAAACTCTTCCGGGAAAGTTTGCGCCGTGTCGATGGCCAGGCCCCGTGCCGACTGGCCATACTGCCATTCGCCTCCCACCGCGCGAAAGTAGCTTGCGCCAAGGAAGGCCGCCACGTCACGCACCGGATCGGTGTGGAAGTTCAGCCGGAAGCCGGCAAAACCGAGATCGACGGGCAATTTGTCGCCCCGCACGCCGCTTTTTCCGTAATCAAACATGGCCGGGTCATAGGCCAGTTCCTGTGCCTGGCCATTGCTCACTTCATGCATGCGCACCGGCGTCTTGAAGAATAGGCCGAGGTGAAAAAATTTGGCCACGAAGCGCAGCTTGTCATCGCCCCACAAGGCATGGTCGTCCCTAAAGCGGATGGCCTGGTGCTGGTCCCAGTTCAAGTCCGAAATACCGGCCGGCAAGGCCGCAGGCCGGGGCCGGTAGGGTTTGGCGGCCAGGTCGCGCGCCTGGCCCTTGAGCATCGCGTAATCGAAGGCTTGGGCCTTGCCCACGGGTTTGAGGCCCGCAGCCTGGGCCAGTGACGAAAGCCATGGCAACCCGGTGGCGATGCCGGCGGCCGTGACGGCCTGCCCGGTGCGGGAAAGAAATTGACGTCGTTGCAAAGTGGCAGCTCCTGCAAGAAAGGGAGTTCCATTGTGCCGCCGGCCGCACGGCCAGCAGGGCCGGAAAGCCCGGACAGGCGCAAACGCTTTCATCTTTTTACAATAGAGCCATGGGCAACCCGCAAATCAACACACACAGCCACGACGGCAAGCGGCAACGGATCGTTGTTGGCCTGAGCGGAGGCGTGGACTCCGCCGTGACGGCGCACCTGCTCAAGCAGCAGGGGCACGAGGTTATCGGCATCTTCATGAAGAACTGGGAAGATGACGACGACAGCGAGTTCTGCTCGTCCAACATCGATTTTGTCGACGCCGCCGCCGTGGCCGACGTGATCGGCATCGAGATCGAGCACGTCAACTTCGCAGCCGACTACAAGGACCGCGTCTTCGCCGAGTTCCTGCGCGAATACCAGGCTGGCCGTACGCCCAACCCCGACATCCTGTGCAACGCCGAAATCAAGTTCAAGGCATTTCTGGACCATGCCATGCGCCTGGGCGCCGAAAAAATCGCGACCGGCCACTATGCGCGGGTGCGTCGCAATGAAGCCACCGGCCTGCACGAACTGCTCAAGGGCCTGGACCCGGCCAAAGATCAAAGCTATTTTTTGCACCGGCTGAACCAGTCACAGCTCTCCAAAACGCTGTTCCCTGTGGGTGAGCTGCGCAAGACCGAAGTCCGGCGCATTGCCGACGAGATCGGCCTGCCCAACGCGAAGAAAAAAGACTCCACGGGCATCTGCTTTATCGGCGAGCGGCCTTTCCGCGAATTTTTGAATCGCTACATTGCCAAAGAGCCCGGCCCCATCAAGAACGACAAGGGCCGCGTGCTCGGTGAGCATGTGGGCCTGTCTTTCTACACGCTGGGGCAGCGCCAGGGCCTGGGCATAGGCGGCGTGAAGGCCAAAGGGGCCGAGCTCAAGGCCGTGCAGGCACGCGGGTTACGCGGCGTGGGCGAGCACGAACCCTGGTTTGTGGCACGCAAGGACCTTGAAACGAACACGCTGTGGGTGGTTCAGGGCCATGATCACCCCTGGCTGCAATCCACCGTGCTCCAGGCGCAGGACTGCAGCTGGGTGGCGGGACATGCACCGACGCCCGGTGTCATGGCGGCCAAAACACGCTACCGGCAGGCCGACGCGCCCTGCGAATTGCGCAGCGCTAACGGTGCGGCCTGCGAACTGGTGTTTGCCGATGCCCAGTGGGCGGTGACGCCGGGCCAGTCGGCTGTGCTCTACCAGGGCGATGTCTGCCTGGGTGGCGGCGTGATTGCCACCAGCAATGTGCAGAACCAGCCGGCTGTGCCGGTCCGGGCAGTCTACGCCTGATTTTCATTCAAATCAGGCCGAAAGCCATTATGGTATTGCGCAAGCAGCTATTAAATCAATAGCAAAACGACTCAAAGCGCGGTTTCAACGTAGGTGTAAATGTAGTTGGAGCCGCCGTTGACGTTGCCCAGCAGGCGCGACGAACCAAAAATGCCCGAGCGGTGCGACACACCAAAGCCTATAAAGGTGTCCTTGAGCGGCCGGTAGCCGATCAGGTCGCCCAGGCTCACGTCAATGGTCGGGTCCAGGTAATTGAGCATGCGCGAGGCCGACTTGCCGTTTGCCGCCAGGCTGGACGACTCGATGTAGGGCGCCCGCTGCGCCATGGAGACGCCCACGCCCAATCCCAGCCGCGTCTTGACCCGGTCGCTCCACGGGAAGCCCGAGTAAACGGCCTTCATGAACAGGTCCAGTTGCACGCCATTGGCCTGCAGGCCCCGCTCATCGTGGTGCGTGAGGCCCACGTAGCCGATGAAGTCGAGCGGCCAGCCGTTCACGTTGTTCAGGAAGGGCTTGCCCACCTGAATGCCGGTAATGCGGGTCGAATTGACCTTCGCCGTCGACAGGCACTGCGCCGTGATGATCTTGGCCAGGTGGCAGCCGTCTTCGGTTGACTTGCCGTACAGCAGCTTGAAGTAGGTGGGTGAGCCGTCTTCTGCCCACTCGCGCTTGTGGCCGCCGAAGTCATAGGCCGCACCGACATACACGGCGGGCAGCACGCTCTTTTGCACGATGGGGCTGTTCTTGGTCTTGTTGTCCAGCAGGGTGGCCGACACACCGGCCAGCAGACGCCAGCGCTCGGTGAGGTCATAGGAGCCGTACAGGCCAATCGAGGTCTGCACGCCCGAGCCCGGCGCATAAGCAGGCCGCCCGGCCGTTGCCTCACTGGCCTGCACTCCGTAGTAATAGTTGTTGAGCCTGGCGTCGCGCACCCCCACGGTCACATTGGGGCGCAACATCCAGGGGCCCGAGCGCCAGTCGTAGGTGTAGCCCAGACGGAACTCGTTGCCCTTGTACGTGTTGCTGATGTCATGCACCAGCTCGGCCTGCAACGTGCCCCAGGGCTGGCGCCAGCGGTAGGCTAGGCCCAGGTCCAGGCCCGAGTCGCGCGGCGACATGCCGGCCAGACTGGCGGGCAGGCGCTCGGTCGGAAAGCCCTCCAGGCGCTGCTCCACAAAAAGGTCCAGGCGCCGCTCGGTGCCGTTGAGCAGCTTGATGCCGCCCCGGTTGGCATGCAGGAAAAGCCGTTCGCCCTCATACAGGTAAAGCGGCAACAGGTCGTAGCGCGTGCCGGCATCCTTGTAGGGCGAACGCTCGATCCGGGTCACGAGGCCCAGCCCGACACTGCCCGGCGAAGAAAGGATGTCGGTGAGCGGCTCAGTGTTGCCGCCGGCAAAGGCCGGCAGGGCCGCGCACAGCCCGGCAGCCGCAATAGCAGCTCCGCGCAGAACTCGGTGTGGCAAAAGGAGCAAAGGGGAGCGATTCATCATGTTTTTTTTGAAAGTGGGGGATGTTGCAGCAGCCGGTCAGGGGGCACACACTCCGATGCTATCCACGAACAACGCATCCGCTCCGGCCGATTTGTAAGAAAACGGGTACAAATCGGATAGGCCGACACCGCGCCATTCCCCTTATTGATTCGATCCGGGCGTCTTTCTCACACGCCGGCTCACACGTACACTGCCTATCTTCGGGTCTCCACTAACTTAACGGAGCCTGTTATGCCCAAATTCGTGATCGAACGTGCCATCCCCGGACTCGGGGCCCTGAAGCCCGCCGAGCTGCAATCCATCTCCCAGAAATCCTGCGGTGTGCTGCAGGAACTGGGGCCTGATGTGCAGTGGGTGCAAAGCTATGTGACGGGCGGCAAGATGTACTGCATCTACAACGCGGCCAGCGAGGAACTCGTGAAGGAACACGCGCGCAGGGGTGGCTTTCCGGCGGACACCGTCTCGCGAGTCACCACCACCATAGACCCCACCACCGCCGAAGCCTGAGGCAGCCGGTGAACTCGCCAGCCCCGAACGACGCGCCGCCTTTGGGGCTGGCCATCCACCTGCTCGGCCCGCCGCGGGCGGAGCGCGGAGGCCAGCCCGTGCCGGCGCCACGCGGGCACAAAGTCTGGGGCCTGCTCGCCTACCTGGTCCGCAGCGATGCGCCGGTCAGCCGCAAGCACCTGGCGCAGCTGCTGTTCGAGGATGCCGAAGATCCGCTGGCCGCCCTGCGCTGGAACCTTAGCGAGCTGCGGCGCCTGCTCGGCACCGCAGATTTGCGCGGCGATCTGCTGGCGCTTTCACTGGAGCCTGCCACCTACGTCGACCTCAGCGCCGTACTGTCGGGTAGCTGGGCGCAAGCCCTGTATGTGCCCGGCCTGGATCACGAGTTGCTGGAAGGCATGAATTTTTCCGGCAGCCCGGCCTTCGAGGTCTGGCTTGCCACGGAGCGCCGCCATCTGCAGGCCGCCGCCGAAGCCGTGCTGCGCGAAGCCGCACTGGCTCGCATGGCCGCGGGCGCCATGACAGAAGCAGCCGCGCTGGCCGGCCGACTGGTACGGCACAACCCGCTTGACGAGAACTACCAGGCTTTGCTGGTGCGCAGCCTCGCGGCCGCGGGTGACGGCGTGGGCGCCGCGCGCCAGGCCGCAGCCTGCCGTGAATTGTTCCAGCGCGAACTCGGCGTGCAACCCGGCGCCACGCTGGACGCCGCCCTGCGCACGCTCACCGCAGCGCCCACCGCGCGGCCCGCCACCGGGCGCGCCGCGGCGCTGGCACAGCTGGAAGCCGGGGAGGCGGCGATCAGCGCCGGCGCGCTCGATGCCGGCCTGCAATGCCTGCGCCGCGCGATCGTGGAAGCCGATGCCACCGGCGACGCGGCGCTGCGCGCGCGCACGCGTGTGGCCCTGGGCGGCGCGCTGGTGCATGCCGCCCGCGGACGCGACGAAGAGGGCGCTACGGCGCTTCACGAAGCACTGGAGGTCGGCCACGAGGCTTCGCCGGCACTCGCCGMCGCCGCGTGCCGCGAGCTCGGCTACGTCGAATTCCTGCGCGGCCGCTATGAACGCACGCTGGCCTGGCTGCAACGCGCGACGCCGATGGCAGCCGGCGACCACGCGGAGCAAGCGCGCATTGCCACCGTGCAGGGCGCTGCGCTCAGTGACACTGCGCATTACACAGCCGCCATCAGCCAGCTACGCGAAGCAGAGGTGCTGGCTGCTAGCGTCGGCGACAGCCGGCAACTTGCCTACGCGCTGTCCATGCTGGGCCGCGCGCTGCTGCTGCACGGTGAACCCGAGGCCGCCGCCGACGCCCTGGACCGCTCGGTGGCACTGGCCCGGCAAGGCTGGACCGCCTTTGTGCCGTGGCCGCAATCGCTGCGGGCCGAGATCGACCTGCTGCGCGGCGACGTGGATGCGGCCGCGAACCGCTACGAGCATGCCTTCGCGCTCGGCTGCCAGCTCAGCGACCCATGCTGGGAAGGCATTGCCGGCCGAGGCCTGGGGCGCGTGGCGATGGCGCGCGGGGAACCGCAGCGCGCCGTCGAAATACTCGCTGACGCATTGACGCGCTGCATACGCCTTCCTGATGCCTACCTGTGGGCCAAGGCATATGCCCTCGACGCGCTGTGTGATGTCGCTGTGGCACAAGCCATGCCCCAGGCCTCGGCCTGGATCAACGAAATGCAGGACCTCGCTGCGCGCAGCGGCATGCGCGAACTGACGGTGCGCGCCTGCCTGCACCGCGCGGCGCTCGGCGACGGTGCGAGCGCGGCGGCGGCGAAGCTGCTTGCCGGCCAGATCGACAACCCCGCGCTGCACGCCCTTGCCGGGCTATGACTGCGGTTGCCACATCCAAAGAGGCTGATGATGAATGCGAAATCAAACGACGCCGTATCGCTCAGCGGCATCCGGCGCCTGGTGCCCGGCCAAGCGCTGCGTTTGCCGCGGCGCGGCGGCGAACTGACGGTGCTGCACGGCCGGCTCTGGCTGACGCTCCACAACGATCCCGGGGATCATTTCATCGAAGCCGGCCAGCGCGTGCGCCTTGGCACCAACAAGAACGCAGTGGTTGAATCCGCAGGAACCGCGCAGGGCGTGAGTCTGCACTGGGAGCCTTGTCGCCCGGGCTTCGTCAGTGCCTTGCTCGCCCGGCCCCTGAGCGGCACGGCCTTCCTGGCCTTTTTGGCGGCCCGCGGCTTCGCGGCGCTGGCCCTCAGCGCCGCGGCAGGCGCAAGACGCGCGCGTGGCCATCATGCGGTCAGCGACCGCCACGTGTTCATCACGCTGGAAGGCGGCGGGGCGCGAGGGTCAGGCCACCCTTGAGGAAAAAAGCCATCAACCCTTATCGGATGAGCGCAAACAGCTATTAAATTGATAGCAAACACGCCGTGACGCTCTTTTTTAGCGCTGCATGCCATCGCCACCGCGGCGGATGCCACCGGTGAACACAGGCCGGGCGCCGCATGGCCTCAGCCGAGCCCGCACCACTGCGCGATGCGGTGCATCATGTCGCCCCACAAACCGAGCACGGCGGCAAGCACCAACACCCCGCCAGCCAGGCGCACGCCAAGTTGCCCGCCCAGCCTATTGCCAGCGCGCCGAAGCCCAGCCAGTAGTTGCGGCGCCAGCAACAGGGAGACGCCGCTACCTACCGCAAAAGCCGCCATAGCCAGCGCACCTTGCAGCGGTCCGCCGCTGAGCGACGCCACCAGCAGCGCCGAATAAAGCAGGCTGCAGGGCATAAAGGCCCACAACGCGCCCACCGAGAACATGCCGCCGCGCGATGCGGCCACGGCACCCACCCTGGACCACGCGGAGCGGCCCGCGCGGTCGGCCCAGGCCGGCTGGCTGGCCTTCACCACCAGCATCAGGCCCCAGCCCAGCACGGCCAGGTGAAACAGCACCCAGAGCGGCTTGACCACGGCGGCCTGCTCCGTAATCCAGGCAAAACTTTGCACCGCCACGGCTGCCGCCGCGCCCGCGGCGGAATAGCCTACAAGCCGCCCGGCCTGAAAGACCAGCGGTGAATGTGCCTGCCGCTGCGGGCCCACGCGCCGGAGACCGCCACAGGCAGCGCCGCACATCACGGCGCAATGCGGTCCGCCGGCCAGCCCCATCAGCAAGGCCGTCATGGCGAGTGCGTAAGACATGGGCGGCGCCGCAATCAAATAATGCGCGAAAACCGGCTGCGGTTGAGGTCGGACTGCAGGTAGCGGTCGAACACCATGGCCACCGCGCGCAGCACGAAGCGCCCCTCGGGCGTCACTTCGATGCCGGTGTCAGACAGCACGACCAAGCCGGCGTGCTCCAGTTCGCGCAGGCGTTCGAGCTCGGGCGCGAAGTAGGCCTTGAAGTCCAGCATCCAGGCGAGTTCTATCGACTCGAACCAGACCCGGCCTTGGCACATGATGGCCATGATCACCGCGCGGCGCGCCAGGTCGTCCCGGCTTAGCGCCAGGCCGCGCGTAACCGGGAAGCGCCCCTGATCCAGCAGGTCGCAGTATTCCTCCAGGTCCTTGGCATTCTGGCTGTAGGTGGCGCCGACCGCGCCTATGGCCGACACGCCCAGACCCACCAGGTCGCGGTCGGGCTGGGTGCTATAGCCCTGGAAGTTGCGGTGCAACCGGCCCTCGCGGCTGGCCACGGCCAGCGCGTCGTTCTCAAGCGCGAAGTGGTCCATGCCGATGTAGCGGTAACCCGCGCCCTGCAAACGCTGCATGGCCTCGGCCAGCATGGCGGCCKTGTCCTCGGCCGCGGGCAGCAGCGCCGTTGGGATGTGCCGCTGCGGCTTGAAGCGCTCCGGCAAATGGGCATAGGCATAGAGGGCAATGCGGTCCGGCCTGAGCTCCTCGACCCGGCGTATGGTGCGCGCGAAGGACGTCTGTGTCTGCCGCGGCAAGCCGTAGATCAGGTCCACATTGATGGATTCAAACCCGAGCGCGCGCGCCTGCGCGACCAGCGCGAACACCTGTTCGGCGGGCTGGACGCGGTGCACGGCTTTTTGCACATCGGGGTCAAAATCCTGGACGCCGAAGCTCAGTCGGTTAAAGCCCAGGGCGGCCAGCGCGGCCAGGCGCGTGTTGTCCACAGTGCGTGGGTCTACCTCGATGGCCATTTCCGCACTGGCCGCGATGTCGAAGTTGCCTCTGAGCATGTCCATGAGCCGTGCGAGTTCCGCGTCGGACAAAAAAGTCGGCGTGCCCCCGCCCAGATGCAGCTGGCTAACGGGCTGCCCCTGCCCCAGTCGCGCCGTGTACAGGGCCACTTCGCGCTCAAGATAGCCCAGGTAGGCGGTGGCGCGGCTGTGCTGCTTGGTGATGATCTTGTTGCAGGCGCAGTAGTAGCACAGCGATTCGCAAAACGGGATGTGCACATACAGCGACAGCGGCGCCGCCGATGTCTCGGCCCGCACGCGTCTGTCGTCCAGCGCGCGGCTATGGTCGACGGCGGTAAAGGCCTCGACAAAACGGTCCGCTGTGGGAAAGGAGGTGTAGCGCGGCCCGGTGATGTCGAACCGTCGAAGGGCCTGGGGTAATACAGCGGGCATGGAATGTTTAGGGAATGTGAGGCCTCCACTGTGCCGCCCCTCCGCCCCGGCTGCGTTGATGTGGATCAACGAGGGCGCAAGGTGGGGCCGCCGGACGCGTCTGCCCTGTTCTTGACCTGCGTCAAATCGCCGCGAAGGGCACGCCGTAAGCTGGCGGCTTCCCCATTGCCCTGGGTGGACGGCCCCGGCTGCCAACCCTTCATCTCATGTCCCTGTCACAAGCAATCCAAGTAACCCAAGCTACTGTTCTTCCGCACCGAAAAGTCCTGCGTTCCTGGCTTCTTCCCGTCTCGACCAAAAACACCGGCCTTGCATTGGCGCTGGCCCTGATGGACCTTGCCCTGTTCGCTGCATGCATGGCCGGGGCGGTGCTCGCGGACCACCCCGCCCTCCAGGTGCTCATGGCCCTGCTGGCGGGGTTCATGATCGCCAGGCTGTTTATCCTCGGCCACGATGCGTGCCACCAGAGCTTCACCTCACACCGCAAACTCAACCGCTGGCTGGGCCGCCTGCTTTTTCTGCCCTCGCTCACACCCTACAGCCTGTGGGACGTCGGGCACAACATCGTGCATCACGGCTACACCAACCTCAGCGGCTTTGATTTCGTCTGGCAGCCCGCAACTCTTGAGGCCTATGAACGCCTGCCCGCCTGGAAGCGATGGCTGGAGCGCGTCTACCGCAGCGGCTGGACGCCCTGGCTCTATTACCTCGTGGAAATCTGGTGGAAGCGGCTTTACTTCCCGTCCAAAGCCGTGATGCCCACACGGCGCGGCATTTTTGTCGCGGACAGCTTGCTGGTCACCGCCGCTGCCGCTGCCTGGGTCGCGGGCCTTGTGGTCACGGCATGGTCTACCGGCCAGTCGGCACTCTGGCTTTTGGCTGTCGGCTTTTTCCTGCCGCTGCTGGTGTGGAACGGCCTTATAGGCTTTGTGGTCTACGTGCACCACACGCACACCCAGATCGCCTGGTACGACAACAAAAAGAGCTGGTCCGACGCAAACCCCTTTGTCTCCACCACCGTGCACCTGACCTTCAACTCGTTTTTCGGCGCGGCGCTGCACCACATCATGGAGCACACCGCCCACCACGTCGACATGGGCGTGCCGCTGTACCGCCTCAAGCAGGCCCAGGCCGTCCTGGAGGCCAGGCTACCCGGCCACATCGTTGTACAGCCCTTTTCATGGCACTGGTACTTCGACACGGCGCGCCGCTGCAAGCTTTACGACTTCGAGGGGCGGCAATGGACGGATTTTTCCGGCAATCCGACCTCGCAAGGGATGGCCGGGCCCGTTTAAGCCGTAAACAGGTTGTCAGTGGACGCGCGTGTCGAAGACCTGTTTGAGGGCCGCATGGTCAAGGATGCGGATGTGGCGCTTGTCGACTTCAAGGATGCCCTGTTGCTGGAAAGCGGAAAAGGTGCGGCTCACGGTCTCCAGTTTCATGCCCAGGTAGCTGCCGATTTCGGCACGCGACATGCGCAGGTGAAACTCGCTGGCCGAGTAGCCGCGTAACTTGAGCCGCTGCGACAGGTTAAGCAGGAAGGCGGCCAGCCGCTCTTCGGCGTTCATGCTGCCCAGCAGCATCATCAGGCTGTGTTCCTTGACGATCTCCCGGCTCATCAGCCGGCCGACGGCCTGCTGCATGTCGGCACTGGTCGCGGCCAGGCCGCTGATCTGGTCGTAGGGAATGGTGCAGACTTCAGTGTCTTCGAGCGCGGTGGAGTTGCTGGCATACGCGCCGTTGGCAATACCGTCCAGGCCCATCAGCTCACCGGCCATCTGGAAGCCGCTGACCTGCTCACGGCCGTCCGCGAGCGTGAGGCTGGATTTGAAGGTGCCGATGCGCACCGCATAAATGTTGCGGAAAGCCTGGCCCTCATGGTAGAGCGTCTGCCCCGCCTTGACCTTGATCCGGCTGAAGTGGAGATCGTCCAGTCCCCCCACATCGGCGGGCTTCATGCCGCAGGGCAGGCAAAGGTCGCGCAGATTGCAGTTCGAGCAGGGAGTCTTCAGCGGCAGGATGGCGGCGGAAGAAATGCYGCCGACGGATGAAGTGCCGCTGGTGGATGAACAGGCTACAGGCATGATGACTCCTTGGATTGGGAGGAAGAAACGGATTGATCCACACGCCGCGGCTGCGCAAGCATTGCCACGGTGTCCCCGAGTTGGTAAAACTCGGCGTGTTTATCGAGGAAGCAGGCAGCACCCRCAGCCAGGTAGCGCGCACGGTAGGCGGCCTCGGCATGGTTGCTGAGGATGATGAAAGGAATGTCTTGCGTGGTTTTGAGGATGGACTGCAGCACCTGCATGCCCGTGCCCTTCTCGAATTGCACGTCAAGCACCACCACATCGGGCTGCGTCGCCAGGATGCCCGAGACCGCAGACTCCGGCGTATCGGCCTGGCCCGCGACCACCACGCCCCGGGCGGTAAGCATTTCGGCAACGCTGCGGCGGCTCAGCGCGGAGTCGTCGGCCAGAAAGACCCGGGTGGGTGAAGCGGTGTGTTGCATGCCTCTACTGTCGCGCAGGCGGCGCGGCAGGGACATCGTCTTTTGCTGAAAGGCCGGCTCGGATAAGGCTGGTTCGCCGGCACCGGCGCTCCGATCCAGACTCGGAAATTTCCGAGCCTGTACCGACCAGCGCGCCCGCTTAATGCGCCATCAAAACCGGCAGCGTCATGCTTTTGAGGACGGTCCGGGATGCGCCGCCCAATACCCATTCATAGGCGCGGGCGCGGCCATAGCAGCCCATCACCAGCAAGTCCGCCTGCAGATCGAACGCGCGCGACAGCAGCAGGTCGCCCAGGTTCCCGGGTTCCGCGCCTTCCACATTTTCCCGGTGCCAGCTGGCCTGGACACCGTGGATCTTCAGGTAAGAGACGATATTCGGACCTGCGCCCGTAGCCGCCACGGCATCAACGCCCCAGCTCAGGATATGCACCGAGTTTGCGTTGCGCAGGATGGGCAGGGCCGCGGTCACCGCGCGTGCGGCTCCGCGGGTGGGCTTCCAGGCGATCACCACATTGCCCGGCAAACCCGGTTTTGCCGACGTGTAGGGCAGCACCAGTGCCGGCCGCCCGCTCAGGGCGATCACGGCCTCCGGAAAATCCGCCGGCATCAGTGTGGACCAGCCCTCGCCCGGGCCGTGCTGGCCCAGCACCAGCAAGTCGGCATAAAGCGCCTGTTCGGCAAAGGCCGACACCAGCGGAAATTCATGAACTTCAGCCCAGGTGGCCGACAACCCCGCGGGCCTGAGCTGCTCGAACACCGAACGTGCCCGCGCCAGTTCGGTGTCCTGCACGTTCTCCCGCCTCACGGCCAGGCCGACGCCGATGCCGGAGGCGACGGGAAGCGCCTCCGAGGCCGAAGGCGATGCATACAGCGCCGTGATGCCGGCGCCATGCTGCGYGGCAAGCCGGCAGGCAAATTCAAGGCGTTGCGCGAATTGCGGCGAGGCATCGGCGTGGACCAGCAGCTGTTTCAGTTCATTGCCCATGGAACACCTCCCGGTGCAGAGTTTGGATACCCTGACTGTAGGCAGATGCACCCAAGGCCGTATTGACCCTCGTCAACACCATGCTCTTTGCGCGGCCGCTTTCAGCGTTCAGCTGTCCAGCGGTTCGGCCAGCCCGTGCTTGATGGCGTAGCGGATCAGTTCGCTCTGGTTTTGCAGTCCCATTTTTTGCATGAGGTTGGTCTTGTGGGTGCTGACGGTCTTGACCGACAGGTTCAGCCGCGTGCCAATGTCCGTGAGAGAGACGCCGGCCACCAGCAGCTGCAGCACCTCGAACTCGCGGTTGGAAAGGCTCTCGTGCGGAACCGCCTGGCTACCGGGCATCGCGCCCAACGCAAGCTGTTCCGCCACCTCGGCGCTGATGAAGGCGCCGCCCGAAGCGACCTTGCGTATGGCCTGCTCCAGCTGGTCCGGTGCGCTCTCTTTGGTCAGGTAGCCGCTGGCGCCGTTCTTGATCGCGCGCACGGCGTACTGCAGCTCCTGGTGCATGCTCAGGACCAGGATGCGCAGCTGCGGTTTTTCGCCGCGAATCAGCTTGATGAGCTCCATGCCGCTGCGCCCCGGCATGGAGAGGTCCAGCACCAGCACGTCGAAGGCCAGCTCGCGCACGCGCTGCATGACTTCCGTTCCGTTGCCGGCCTCGCCGGCGACCTCCATGTCCTCGATGGAGGACACGATGCGCTTGAGCCCCTCCCGCACGATTGAATGGTCGTCGGCAATCACAATCCTGATCACGTGATGTCTCCTGTTTCGGGCACCGGGATGCTAACCCGTATGCGGGTGCCCTGGCCCGGCGCGGTGTCTATGTCCACCGTTCCCTGCAGCAAGCGGGCCCGCTCGTGCAGGCCCATCAGGCCCAGCGAACTGGGCTTGCGCGGCGCGTCCAGGGCGAATCCGGCACCGTCGTCGACCACTTCGAGAACCACGGCCGCGTCAGTCCTCGCGATGCGCACCTCGACTTGCGACGCACCCGCGTGCTTGGCCACGTTTACAAGCGACTCCTGCACGATGCGGAATACCGCCGTGGCATACGGTTCGGCCAGTTCAACGTCCTCGTCCAGCGACAGTTTGCATGCCACGGCATGGCGCTGGGTGAAGTTGTGGGTGAGCCATTGGATGGCCGGCACCAGGCCCAGGTCGTCCAGCAGCAGCGGCCGCAAATCCGACGCGATGCGGCGCGTGGCGGCCACCGTGGTGTCCAGCAAGCCAAGCATGTCGTCGAGTTTGGCCCGCACGGCACCCGCATCCGGGGACAAGGCTTCCCGARTCCAGGTGGCGTCCATTTTGATCGCTGTCAGTGACTGCGCGAGTTCGTCATGCAGCTCGCGCGCGATCCGTGTTTTCTCGCTCTCGCGGATGGCGTGGGCCGCCGAGGCGAAGGCGCTCAGTTCCTCGCTGGCGCGCACGCGCTCGGTCACGTCGCGCAGGATCACGGTGTAAAGCTTGCCGTGCGCGGTATCGAGCTGCGAGATCGAGGCTTCCAGGGGAAACTCTTCGCCGCTGGCCCTGAGCCCGTAAAGCACCGTGCCGTCTCCCATGCGCCGCGAGGTCGTGCCGGTCTGGCCGAAACGCCTGAGCTGCTCGCCGTGCGCGCCCTGGTGCCGCTGCGGGATCAGGCGCGTGAGAGGCTGGCCCAGCATCTCGCGCGTGGGCCAGCCGAATATTTTCTCGGCGGCCTTGTTGTAGAGGATCACGTGCTGTTCTTTGTCCACAGTGATGATGGCGTCCATGGCTGAATCCAGCAGGCCGGCCAGCCTCGCGTCCGCGCCCTCCAGCGCTTGCTTGCCGATACGGTCTCGCGCCGCGTCACGCCCGGCCAGCAGCCAGGCGATGCCGCAAGTGGCGGCGGCCAGCGCCGTAACCAGCGGCAGGCCCGGCAGYGACTGCGGGCTGGATGCCAGATGGACGGCGGCCAGCAGCGTAAGGGTTGCCATCACGGCCAGCGTGACGGCCATGGAACGCCGGCGCTTCGGCACTGCGTCACCTATGTGGGGGAACAAGGACATGGGGCAGCTTCGGGAGTGGAACCCGATCTTACCGCCCGGCCCTTTCTGCGGAAGCCGGCACAGGCCCCATCAGCAGCACCGTCAAGGCGCTGGAGGCCGCGCAAGCAAGCCAGAATACAAAAAAGGCGGCGGTCTGCAGCGCCAGCCGGGACAGCCCCGCGGGTTGCCCGTAACGCAGCATTTCCTCAGGGTCGAACAGTCCGAAGAGCAGCAGTTCCAGCAGGCAGGCCGACAGAAAGGCCGGCCAGGCGATGCCCAGTATCTTGTTGGCTGAAATCATGGTGTCTCCTCTTTGTGTTGCAGGCGATCAGGGGCGAGCCGTTTTGTCGGGTGTGGCCGCGTGGTTGCGCCCCTCCAGGGCAGGCGCCAGCGCCTTGGGTTGATGCAGCGCATTGGTTCGCGAGGCCCGCGCCGGCTCCTGTCCGCCTATCACGGCATCCGGATACTTGACGGCCAGAAAGGCTGTCACCACGCCTGCCACGACCACGGCGGCGGGCCCGGAAATCACCAGCCAGACATGGCCGTGCTTCCACCAGGGGGAGGCTTGGGTGGGAATGGTATTCATGAAAGGCCTTTCATCGCGGAACCAGGAACACGGACTTTTCTTCGACGTGGGCGCGCCCGCTCTCATCGCCGACACGGAACACGATGGCGTGCGAGCCGGCCGGCGCCGAGCCGTAGGGAATCTGCAGCCGCACCGCGACCCAGCGGGATTCGGTGGGTCCCACGCTGACCTCGGCCTCGGAGGCGACCGTCAGGCCCTCCAGTCCGGCAGCCGCAATCGTGTAGCGCTGCGGCTGCTCGGTGGCGTTCATGATCTGCAGGCGGTACACGTTTTCCAGCCGCCCACCGGCAACGATGCGCGACAGCGCCGCGCGGTCGCGCACCACGTCAACCTTCAGCGGCATGCGCGCCACCAGGCTCCACAGCAGCGCCAGGCACAGCACGCCCAGAAGCGTGGTGTAGACCAGCACGCGCGGCCGCAGCACCCGGCGCAGCATGCGCGAAGCGCTCCATTTCCCGGCCAGCGCGTTCTGGGTCGTGAAGCGGATCAGGCCTCGTGCATAACCCATCTTGTCCATCACGCCGTCACACACGTCCACGCAGGCGGCGCAGCCTATGCACTCATACTGCAGGCCCTCGCGAATGTCTATGCCCGTTGGACAGACCTGCACGCACAGGGTGCAATCGACGCATGCGCCCAGAGACAATGCCGAGGCGTCGGCGTGGCGCGACCTGGCGCCGCGCGGTTCACCCCGCGCGGGGTCGTAACTCACGATCAGCGTGTCCTTGTCGAACATCGCGCTCTGAAAACGCGCATAGGGGCACATGTATTTGCACACCTGCTCGCGCAGGAAACCGGCATTGCCGTAAGTGGCGAAACCGTAAAACAGGACCCAGAAGATTTCCCAGCCACCCATTTTGGTCTGCAGGAACTGCAGGATCAGCTCGCGGGCCGGCACGAAATAAGCGACAAAGGTAAAGCCGGTCCACATCGCCACACCTATCCAGAGGATGTGCTTGAACCACTTCTTGACCAGTTTTTCCAGGGAGAAAGGGGCGCCGTCCAGCCGCAACCTGGCCGTGCGGTCGCCCTCCACCTTGCGCTCTATCCAGAGGAAGATTTCGGTATAGACCGTCTGCGGGCAGGCAAAGCCGCACCACAGGCGGCCCGCCACCGCCGTGAACAGGAACAGCGACAAAGCGCTGGCGACCAGCAGGCCGGTCAGGTAGATGAAGTCCTGCGGGTACAGCACATAACCGAATAGATAAAAGCGCCGCGCCTCCAGGTCGAACAGCACCGCCTGGCGCTGCCCCCACTGTAGCCACGGCAAGCCGTAGAAAAACAGCTGGGTCAAGATGACGAATGCCCAGCGCCAGCGCGCGAAAAGCCCGCTCACGGAGCGCGGGTAGATTTTCTTTTGCGCCTCGTACAGCGACTCCCCTGCCGGCTCCGCCGCCGGCACGATGGGAATGATTTTTCGCAGTGGCAGCTGGGTCACTGTCGCCTCAAAGTTTTGCCGCAGCGGCTTTGTTGGAGAGTCCCCAGATGTAAGCTGTCAACACATGGATCTGCGCTTCCGTGAGCTTGCCGGCCTGCGCAGGCATCTCGTTGGTTTTGCCTTTGTTAACAATGTCAACGATGGCCTGCTCTCCCCAGCCGTGCAGCCAGATGTCGTCGGCAAGGTTGGGCGCGCCTATCGCGGTATTGCCCTTGCCGTCCATGCCGTGGCAGGCCGCGCAGGCGGTGAATTTGGATTTGCCGAGCTGCGCGCGCAGTGAATCGTGGGGACCACCGGAAAGGCTCAGCACATAATTCGCCACGTTCTTGACATCATCAGGCGTTCCTACAGCGGCCGCCATGGGCGGCATCTGACCCTTGCGACCCAAGGTCAAGGTTTCCCTGATTTTTTCGGTTGAGCCGCCGTGCAGCCAGTCGTTGTCAGCGAGGTTGGGAAAACCCTTGCTGCCGCGTGCGTCCGAGCCGTGGCACTGGGCGCAGTTGTTCATGAAGAGGCGCTCGCCCACCGCCATGGCATTGGCAKCACCCGCGAGTTCGTCCGCGCCTTTGGCAGTGAAGCCGGCATACAGCGGCGCAAGTTCCTTGTTTGCGTTTTCCATCGCGGTGTTGTATTCGCCACGCGTGCTCCAGCCCATTTCGCCCGGGTAAGCACCAAGGCCCGGGTAGGCGACCAGGTAGAGCAAGGAATAGATCACGCTGATCACGAACAGCCACATCCACCAGCGCGGCATCGGGTTGTTGGACTCGCGCAGGTCTTCATCCCAGACGTGACCCGTCGTGTTGTCGCTGCGCTCGGGCATCTTTTTGCGGGCCGTGGCCCACAGCAGGACCAAGGCGCCGAGGATGCCGACCAGGGTCAGCGCGGCCACATACCAGGACCAGAAGTTGTCAGTGAAATCGCTCATACGTCACACCTGATGAGTTGTGCGGTAAAGAAAAAACCGGTGAAGAGGGTTTGCATGGCGCGGTTCCCCTAGTCCTGCAGGAAGGGGATCTTTGCGTCCTCTTCAAAGCGTTTGTGGTTGCGGCTGGAATAGGCCCACACCAGCAAGCCGACGAAGGTGGCAAAACACAGCAGGGTTGCGATGATGCGCAGCGTGTTGACGTCCATGGTGCTCTCCTTTACTTCAGGGCCTTGCCCATAACTTGCAGATAGGCCACCAGGGCATCCATTTCCGTCTTGCCCTTCACCACACCGGCGGCCTCGGCGATTTCGGCGTCGGTATAAGGCACCCCCACCCTGCGCAGTGCTGTCATGCGGGGCGCCATGTCGGCGGGGTCGACGGGTTTCTTCTCCAGCCAGCTATAGGCCGGCATGTTGGATTCAGGGACCAGGTCGCGCGGATTGTTCAGGTGGATACGGTGCCATTCGTCGGTGTACTTGCCGCCCACGCGGTGCAGGTCGGGCCCGGTGCGCTTGCTGCCCCACTGGAAGGGATGGTCGTAGACAAATTCCCCGGCCACCGAATAGTGACCATAGCGCAGCGTCTCTGCGCGAAACGGGCGAATCATCTGCGAGTGGCAGTTATAGCAACCTTCCCTCAGGTAGATGTCGCGGCCGGCTAGTTGCAACGCTCCATAGGGCTTGACGCCTTCGAGCGGCGCGGTGGTCGACTTCTGGAAGAACAGCGGCACGATTTCCACCAGGCCGCCGACGGCGATCACCAGCAGGATCAGGATGATCATCAGGAAGTTGTTGGTTTCGATCTTCTCGTGCGAGAAGCCGGCCGCAGAGGGAGTTTCGTCTTTCATGGGATGTACTTTCTTCTCTTGTTATGCGTGGGCCAGTGCGGGCACCAGCACCCGGACGGGGCGACCCTTGGCCACCGTCATGCAGACGTTCCAGGCCATCAGCAGCATGCCGCCCAGGTACAGCAGCCCGCCGAAGAAGCGCACCACATAGAAGGGATAGGTGGCCTTGACCGCTTCGACAAAGGTGTAGGTCAGGGTTCCGTCGGCGTTGACGGCGCGCCACATCAGGCCCTGCATCACGCCGGCGATCCACATGGCGGCGATGTACAGCACGATGCCCACGGTGGCGGTCCAGAAATGCACCTCGATGGCGCGCATCGAATACATCTGCTTTTGCCCGAACAGGCGGGGGATCAGGTAATACAGCGTGCCCATGGAAATCAGCCCCACCCAGCCGAGCGCGCCCGAATGCACGTGGCCCACGGTCCAGTCCGTGTAGTGCGAGAGCGCATTGACGGTCTTGATGGACATCAGCGGGCCCTCGAAGGTACTCATGCCGTAGAAGGACAGCGACACGATCAGGAAGCGCAGGATGGGGTCGTCGCGCAGCTTGTGCCAGGCGCCGGACAGCGTCATCACGCCGTTGATCATCCCGCCCCAGCTGGGCGCCAGCAGGATCAGCGAGAACACCATGCCCACCGATTGCGTCCAGTCAGGCAAGGCCGTGTAGTGCAGGTGATGCGGGCCCGCCCACATATAGGTGAAGATCAGCGCCCAGAAGTGGACGATGGACAGGCGGTAGCTGTAGACCGGCCGCTCCGCCTGCTTGGGGATGAAGTAATACATCATGCCCAGGAAGCCCGCGGTGAGGAAGAAACCCACTGCGTTGTGGCCGTACCACCACTGCACCATCGCGTCCTGCACGCCTGCATAAGCGGAATAGGATTTCATCCAGCCGGCCGGAATCTCCGCGCTATTGACCACATGCAGTACCGCTACCGCCAGAATGAAGGCGCCGTAAAACCAGTTGGCCACGTAGATGTGCCGGACCTTGCGGATTCCCAGCGTGCCGAAAAAGACGATGGCATAGGACACCCAGACCAGGGTGATGAGGATGTCGATGGGCCATTCGAGTTCGGCGTATTCCTTGCCGGTGGTGTAGCCCAGCGGCAGGCTGATCGCGGCGCCCAGGATGACCAGCTGCCAGCCCCAGAAAGTAAAGGCGGCCAGCCGCGGTGCAAACAGCGGCACGCTGCTGGTGCGCTGGACCACGTAGTAGCTGCTGCCGATCAATGCGCAGCCGCCGAAGGCGAAGATGACGGCATTGGTGTGCAGCGGCCTGAGCCGGCCATAGCTGAGCCAGGGAACGCCGAAATTCAGTTCAGGCCATGCCAGTTGGGCGGCGATGAACAGGCCCACCCCCATGCCCACCACGCCCCAGAGCACCGCCGCCAGTGAAAACTGGCGAACCACCGTGTCGTGATAGGCGATCCCTCGTGTCGTTTCTTCGTTCATGAAGCACCTTTTGTCTTGATGCTTCAAAGTGTCGATGCGGCGTGGGTCGCGCCATTTGATGCAAGTCAATCAGTGTGAAGAATGCGCTCGGCTTCCTGCTCAAGCGCCTCGAATTGACCTCGCCATACCGCCCAGCCCAGCGCTCCGATGATGAGCAACGCCAGTACTACAGACAGCGGAATCAGTAAAAACAGGATGTCCATTCAGTGTTCCGACACGCCGCGCGCCAGCCTCGCGGAATTGACGACCACCAGCAAGGAGCTCGCCGCCATGCCGAAGCCGGCCAGCCAGATCGGCATATAGCCCAAGATCGCCAACGGTACGCAGACCGCGTTGTAAACCGCTGCCCACAACAGGTTCTGCCGCACTACCGCCCGGGTGCGCCGCGCCTGCGCGACAAGGGCTGGCACCGTGAGCAGCCGGTTGCCGGTCATGATGAAATCCGACCTGGCCTGGGCCACCGGCACGGCCTGGCCCATGGCGACGGACACATCAGCCACGGCCAGCACCGGCCCGTCGTTCATGCCGTCGCCCACCATCATGACGCGATGGCCCTCGCGCTGAAGGCGGCGCACATGTTCCAGTTTGACCTCCGGCGTGCATTCGCCAAAGCACCATTCGATGCCGGCCCGGCGCGCAAGGTGAGCCACTGCCTGGCCAGTATCGCCCGAAAGCAGCTGCACGCGGACACCGAGTTTGAGCAAGTCGCCCACGGCCTGGGCCGCGTCGGGCCGCATCGCTTCGTCAAGCTCGAAACCCGCGAGGTAATGGTCACCGTCGGACAGATGGGCCTGCAGCACCGGCACATCACGCCCCGGTACAGGCACGCGGCAAAAAAAGGCCGACCCCAGGTAGAGGTAGTGTGGCTCGCTGCCATCCAACCGGGCGACCTTGCCGCGCAGGCCGCGACCTGTGATCTCCTCCACTTCACTGGCCACCCAATCCGTCGCGGGAAAACGGGCAGCGATGGCGCGTGAGACCGGATGCAACGAATGCCTGGCCAGCGCACCCGCCCAGTCACAGGCCTCGTCGCGATTCCCACCGGCAGGCACATGGACCATGACGACCTGCATGCGGTCTTCCGTCAGTGTGCCGGTTTTGTCGAAGATCACGGTGTCGATGGCCGCGCAGCTTTCCAGCGCCTGCAGCTTGCGCACCAGCACGCCACGCCGTGCCAACGCGCCCGCACCGGCCAGCATGGCCGCCGGCGTGGCCAGCGACAGGGCACAAGGGCAGGTCACGATGAGCACCGCAACCGCGACCGCCATCGCATGCGCCTGACCAAAAGGCCACCACCACACGGCTGCGACGGCGCTCGCCATCAGCACAGCCACCAGAAAAGGGCTGGCGATGCGGTCCACCAACTGCACCAGGCCGGGTTTTTCGACCGAGGCCTGCTCCATCAGGGCGACGATTTCGGCGTAACGGGTTTGCGGCCCAACCCGCTCAACGCGCACCAGCAACACCCCCGTGAGATTATGGCTGCCGGCGATGACGCCGTTGCCCACCCGCCGCAGCAAGGGTTTGGATTCGCCCGTCAGCAGCGACTGGTCAACGCGGCTCTCGCCACCCTCCACCGCCCCATCCGCGGGAAAGGCCTGCCCCGGCAGCACGCGAACCAGGTCGCCCGGCACGAGGCGGCGGACGGCCACCGCGCGGAAACTGCCGTCGGCTTCCTGTCGGTCCACGCTGTCCGGCAGCCGCCGCATGAGCGCGTCCAGCGCACCGGCGGTGCGGTCCCGCAGGCGCTGCTCCAGCAGCCGGCCCGAGAGCAGGARAAACACAAACATGGGCACCGAGTCATAGGAGGCATGCTCGCCCCAGGCGCTGGCCGGGTCAAAGGTCGCGGCCGTGCTGGCCCCGAAGGCAATCAGCACGCCCAGCGCCACCGGTACGTCCATGCCTATGCGCAGGTTCCGCAGGTCGCGCAGCGCCGCCGAGAAAAAAGGCCAGCAGGAAAACAGCAACACCGGCAAGGTCAGCACCCAGGAGGCCCATCCCAGAAGCGCCTGGATGTCGGGCGTGATCTCACCGGCCGGCGCAAGGTAGGCCGGCGCGGCATACATCATGACCTGCATCATGCAAAAGCCCGCCACCAGCCAGCGCCACAGCATCACGCGCTGGGCCTGTACCCTGCGGCCGGCCAGCAGCAGGTCGCCCGCCGGCAAGGCGCCGTAGCCAGCTTGGCGCAATGCCGCCATCCAGAGAGACGGGCGTGTGGCTTGCGGCCGCCATTGAAGCCGCGCCGTGGCATTAACACCGTTGACTTCGACCGTATCCACGCCGGGCAGCCTGCGGAGCACCTCCTCGATCGTGAGCGCGCAGGCCGCGCAGTGCATGCCCTCGATCACCAGGCAGGACTCCCACCAACCTTCACGCCCCGGCACCGGCCGGCTGAAGCCTTCCCATTCGGCCGGCTCGTCCAGCGCGCTCCACGCGGCGGCGTCAGGCATGGCGGGCTGCGCCGGGCCGGCGGTCAGGAAGGGTGCGGCTTGCATGACGACAGCTTAGCCAGCGCAGAGTGCCGCGCCCTTGATATGGATCAATCCAGGGTCGCAGCGGCGCTCCTAGACTGCGGCACATCAACACAGGAGAACCACCATGTACAAGCGCATTCTTGTTGCCACCGACGGCTCCRCRCTTTCCAAAAAAGCGGTCARGGASGCCRTCGMACTTGCCGCRTCSCTGGRMGCCGGYCTTGTGGCRMTCAACGTCGTGCCGCGTTATCCCATGAGCTACTTCGAAGGCGGCGCCACCATCTCGCCACAGGAAGTCGGCCGCATCGAAAAGGAATGGGCCGACAAGGGTCAGGCCGTCGCCGACGCGGTGCAGAAGTCTGCGGAGGCCGCAGGTGTCAAGGCCAAGGCCGTGATCGCCAAATCCGACCTCGTCGCCACCGCCATCCTGGCCGCGGCCAGAAAGAACAAGTGCGACCTCATCGTCATGGCATCACACGGCCGTAAAGGTCTCTCGCGCATCCTGCTCGGAAGCGAGACCCAGCAGGTACTCACGCACAGCRCCATTCCCGTGCTCGTCCTGCGTTGAATCGGCGCCGAATCCCCGCTGAAAAAGCACTTGGAGAACACCATGAAAGTCCTTCTGGCCGTTGACGGCAGCAAGTTCACAAAAAAGGCCCTCGCCTTTCTGGTCACTCACGAAACCCTGATGGGGCCCGAGGCAGAGTTGATTGTGCTCAATGTACAGATCGCTGTTCCTCCTCGCGTCAAGTCCATGGTGGGCGCCGCCACGGTACATGCCTACCACCGCGATGAAGCCCAGAAAGTGCTGGAGCCCATAGAACGCTTTCTCAAACGCCACGGCATTACTTTCCGGGCCTCCTGGGTCACCGGTACGCCGGCCACACAAATCGCGCAGGCGGTGAAGCGTGAAAAGGTGCACATGCTGGTCATGGGCACGCACGGCCACGGGTTGCTGGGCCGCGCCCTGCTCGGCAGCGTCGCCCAACGCGTGGTGGCAGACGTCGACGTGCCGGTGCTGCTGGTCAAGTAACCACTCATCTTTTACGGAAGGCATGCCATGAACACACTGTCAAATACCCGCTCCCCCGTGTCGCCGCCGCGGGCCATTCCCACCACACGGCAGGCGCAAGGCGGTTTGGGCCTGGGGCTGCTGGTCGCGCTGGTGACGGGCTCCATCATCGGCAGCGGCATTTTCGGTCTGCCGCAAAACATGGCGGCTGGCGCTGGCGCTGGCGCCATCCTGATAGGCTGGCTGGTCACGGGCGCGGGCATGCTGGTGCTGGCGCGTGTCTACCAGATGCTGGCCCTGCGAAAGCCAGAGCTGGACAACGGTGTCTACGCCTATGCGCGCGCGCTGTCGGGTGACTACATCGGCTTTAACTCGGCCTGGGGTTACTGGATCAGCGCGTGGATCGGCAATGTCGGTTACCTGGTGGCCGCCTTCGGCGCGCTCGGATATTTCTTTCCGGCTTTTGGCGAGGGCAACACGCCCGCAGCCGTGGCCGGAGCATCGATAGTCCTGTGGGTCGTGCATGCGCTGGTGCTGCGCGGCATCAACACCGCCGCCTGGGTCAACGCAATTGTCACAGTCGCCAAGGTCATTCCCTTGCTGCTGTTCATCGTGCTGGCTGCCGCCGCTTTCCAGGCACCCACCTTCAGCCTGGACTTCTGGGGCGGCGCCAAACTCGGCTCGGTGCTCGACCAGGTCAAGAGCACCATGCTGGTGACGGTGTGGGTGTTCATCGGGATTGAAGGCGCCAGCGTCTATTCGGCGCGCGCGCGGCAGCGCAAGGACGTCGGCAAGGCCACGGTGATTGGTTTTCTGATCTGCCTGGCACTGTTGATGGCCGTYTCGTTGCTGTCCCTGGGCATCTTCACGCAGCCCGAACTTGCCGGATTGAAGAATCCCTCCATGGCCAGCGTGCTTGAGAAAGCCGTGGGCACCTGGGGCGCTGTGCTGATTTATGTCGGCCTCATCGTTTCCGTCGGCGGTGGCTTCCTGGCCTGGACATTGCTCGCCGCGGAGTCGCTCTTCACACCGGCCAACAGCGGCGTGATGCCCGAATGGCTAGGCCGCCAAAGCGGCAAGGGCGTTCCGGCCAATGCCTTGTGGCTGAGCAGTGCCATGGTTCAGATCTTCCTTATTGTCACGCTGGTTTCCAAGGCTTCCTACCTGGCCCTGATCTCGCTGTCGACCGCGATGATTTTGCTGCCCTACCTCTTCAGCGCGCTTTACGGCCTGAAGGTGCTGCTGCGCGGTGAGGGCCCAACGAGGGAAGCCAACGCCGGCGGGTCCCTGGACCTGCCGGTGGCCGCGCTCGCGTCGGTGTACTGCCTGTGGCTGCTGTATGCCGCCGGCGCCAAATACCTGTTACTGAGCGCCCTGCTCTATGCCCCCGGCGCGGCCCTGTACTTCATCGCCAAACGGCAGAGCAACAAACAGCCCTTTACCGCTGGCGAGAAAGCCATGCTCGCAGCCGTGCTCGCGCTCGCAGTGGTGGCCGGCTGGATGCTCGCCACCGGTCAGTTGAGTCTGTGATGGCCGGCGTTCATTCAGAAACGGGCCGGCTGCGCAAGGTGCTGGTCTGCAGGCCGGGCCTGGCGCACATGCGGTTGACACCCGCGAACTGCCGGGACATGCTGTTTGACGACGTGATGTGGGTCGCCCAGGCCAAAAACGATCACTTTGCGTTCACCAGCGCCATGACAGAGCAAGGCGTGCAAGTGCTGGAACTGCATGACCTGTTGGCGGTCACGCTCGGCAACCCCTTGGCGCGCGATCGGCTGCTGGACCGCGAACTTGCCGGCACTGACTTTGAAGCTGCGGGGGTGCTGCGGCCCTGGCTGCAGGAACTACCACCGGCTCGCCTGGCCGAGTTCCTGATCGGCGGGCTGACGCCGGCGGACCTGCCTTTCAAGCTGCCCGGCCTCACGGCCGCCTGCGCCAGCCCATCGGACCTGCTGCTCCCCGCCCTTCCCAACACCCTTTTCACTCGCGACAGCAGTTGCTGGATTGGCGACGGTGTGGCGCTGGGATCCATGTACTGGCCCGCTCGCCGTCAGGAAAGCCTGCTCATGGCGGCGATCTTCCGCTTCCACCCTGCGTACGCCGGCAAGGTGACTGAATGGTGGGGCGACCCGGAGCAGCCGCATCCGCAGGCCACGCTGGAGGGAGGCGATGTGATGACCTTGGGCCAGGGCCTGGTGCTGATCGGCATGGGCGAGCGGACCTCGCCGCAGGCCGTGACCCAGCTCGCGCGCAACCTGTTTGCCCGCGGCGCCGCAACCCGCGTGCTGGCTGCCCAGTTGCCCAAATCACGCGGCGCGATGCACCTGGACACGGTGCTGACCTTTTGCGACCGGGATCTGGTGACTGTGTTCCCGGATATTGTGCAGGCCGTACGTGTGTTCAGCCTCAGACCCGGCGATGAACCAGGCTCACTCGACGTCAGGGCGGAAGCCGAACCATTTCTCGACGTCCTCGCACAAGCCCTGGGCCTGCCGAAGTTGCGGGTCGTCGCCACCGGCGGCAACGCCTACGAGGCGGAACGCGAACAGTGGGACGACGGCAATAACGTGCTGGCGCTGTCGCCCGGTGTGGTCATGGCCTACAACCGCAACACCCACACCAACACCTTGCTGCGCAAGGCCGGCGTCGAAGTCATCACCATCCCCAGCGGTGAGCTGGGGCGTGGCCGCGGCGGCAGCCACTGCATGTCCTGCCCGATTGAGCGCGACGCCGCCTGATCCTTTCCCGCCATTGAGGCATCCACGAAAGACGGCCATTCATGAGCTTCAATCTTCACAACCGCAGCCTGCTGGACCTCAAGGATTTCTCCCCGCGGGACATCCGTTTCCTGCTGGACCTGGCCGCCGAGCTCAAGCGCTCCAAATATGCAGGAAACGAGCTCGCCCGCCTCAAGGGCAAAAACATCGCGCTGATTTTCGAGAAAGCCTCCACCCGCACGCGCTGCGCCTTCGAAGTCGCAGTGCACGACCAGGGTGGCCATGTGACCTACATCGACCCGGTCAGTTCGCAGCTGGGGCACAAGGAGTCTCTCAAGGACACTGCCCGGGTGTTGGGCAGGCTATATGACGGCATCGAGTACCGCGGCTTTCACCAGACGGTGGTGGAAGAAATCGCGCGCTTCTCGCACGTCCCGGTCTGGAACGGGCTCACGGATGAGTCGCACCCGACCCAGGTGCTGGCAGACCTGCTGACGATGCAGGAGTTCGGCGAAAAGCCGCTGCACGAACTGTCCTTTTGCTACCTGGGCGACGCCCGCTTCAACATGGGCTGTTCGCTGCTGGTGGGCGGCACGCAGATGGGCATGGACGTGCGCATCGCCGCTCCCGCGGCACTGATGCCACCGCCCGAACTGGTGAGCGAAATGCGAGAACTGGCCAGGACAACAGGCGCGCGCATCACCCTCAGCAACGATCCAACCGAAGCGGTCAAGGGCGCGGACTTTCTCTACACCGACGTCTGGGTGTCCATGGGTGAGCCCGACGACACCTGGAAACTGCGCATCGAGCAACTACTGCCCTTCCAGGTCAACAGCGCCCTGATGAAGGCCACCGGCAAGCCGAGGACCCGCTTCATGCATTGCCTGCCGGCCTTTCACAACCTGGATACTGAAGTGGGACGTCAGATCCACGAGCGCTACGGCCTCAGCGAAATCGAGGTGACCGATGAGGTCTTTGAGTCCGATGCGTCCGTTGTGTTTACGCAGGCGGAAAACCGCATGCACACCATCAAGGCCGTACTCGTGGCCACCCTCGCATGAAGCTGGTCGTGGCGCTGGGCGGCAATGCCTTGCTGCGCCGGGGCCAGTCACTCAGCGCGCAGCACCTGCTGGAAAACATCCAGGGCGTGGCGGCCCAATTGGCCCGCGTCGCACTGCAGCATGAATTGGTGGTGACGCATGGCAACGGGCCGCAAATAGGCCTGCTGGCCCTGCAGAACTCGGCCTACGCGGCAGTGGCGCCCTATCCACTCGATATCCTGGGCGCGCAAACCGAAGGCATGATCGGCTACCTGCTGGAGCAGGAACTCGCCAACCATCTTCCACCCGGGCGCCCCGTGGTCACCCTGCTCACGCGCGTGGAAGTCGATCCAGCCGACCCGGCTTTCGGGAAACCCACCAAACCTATAGGGCCTGTCTATACGGAAGAAGAAGCAGGACGGCTTGCGCAAGCCATGCACTGGCATGTTGCGCCGGACGGGGCAGGCTTCAGGCGCGTCGTGGCTTCGCCTCTCCCAACATGTGTGCTGGGCATGGACCCGATCCGCTGGCTGCTGCAGCATGAGGCGGTGGTGATCGCCGCGGGTGGTGGCGGCATCCCGGTGGTGCGCGCTGCCGGCGGGCGTTCTCTTCAAGGCATCGACGCCGTGATCGACAAGGACCTGACAGGCGCCCTGCTCGCGCACGAACTGGGGGCCGACTGCCTGGTGATTGCCACTGACGTGGATGCGGTCTATCTTGACTGGGGAACGCCGTCGCAGCGCGCCGTTGGCAAGGTGAGGCCGCAGGAACTGCTAGACCATAGCTTCCCTGCAGGCTCCATGGGCCCCAAAGTGCAGGCCGCCACCGGTTTTGTGTCCAAGTCCGGCAAGAAGGCGCTCATAGGCTCACTGACCCAAATCGAGGAGATGCTGGCGGGCCGGGCCGGTACCGAGGTCAGCCCCCACGGAGACACCGCGGACTAAGACCCGGTTATTACAGCCAATGCGTGGAGCGCAGCAAATCGATTGGCCTGCGCCTGGAAGCCCCACCGTCCGTCGCGAATCCATCCACATTGACCCGCATCAACATGCGGCTCCCAAAAATCGCCACCATGGATGACGTTTCAACTCACATGAGGCATTCACCATGTTCAAGCGAATCCTGATTCCTGTGGRTGGCAGCGACACTTCCAACAAGGCCCTTGTCGCCGGCCTGGCGATGGCGCGCGAGACCAGTGCCAGCGTACGGCTGCTGCACGCCTTCAATGAGGCAGCTTATCTGGGCGGAGTCGACCCCTATGGCACCTGGTCGGCTGATCTGGTTGGCATGATGCGCGAGAGCGGCGCCAAGGTCCTGACGGATGCCACGGCCATCGCCGAATCGGCCGGGGTCACGGCAAGCCAGGTGCTTTGTGATGAACCGGGCAAGCGCCTGGGAGAGTCGGTGGCAGAGGCGGCCAGGCTCTGGGGCGCCGATCTCATCGTGGTCGGCTCCCACGGCCGACGCGGCCTGGGGCGGGTGCTGCTGGGCAGTGGCGCCGAGCAGATCCTGAGGCTGGCGCCGGTGCCTGTTCTGGTCGTCCGCGATTCACCGTCAGCGCAGGCTTAAACGAAAAATAGCTGCAAGGCATGAAAAACGTGCGCGAATAGCTATCAAAACAATAGCACTCCTCGGAGCGGAATATCGTCGCCATGTCGACCACGCGCCAGGCCGGGCGTCAGCTTTCATTTGACGCGCTGGCGGCCTGCCGTTGTTGTTCTCTGTCTGCCAGCAAGTCGACAAAGGCACGGACCTTCGCGGGACGAAAGCGCGCGGCCGGAAACACGGCATGGATGCCGCCAGAAGGCAGGCGCCATTGCGGCAGGACCTGTATGAGACGGCCGGCCGCAAGATCACCCGCTACCGCATAGTCCGGCAGCACCGAAAGCCCCGCGCCGTGGAACACGGCTTCGCGCACGGCAAGCGTGGCGTCGAGAAAAATCGAGGCCTGCACGCTAACGGCCTGGCGCTCACCCTCGTTGAGCGAGAAATTCCATGTCAGGTGGTCGCGAAGAGCGGTGTTGGCGATGAAGGGAAGGCCGGCGATCTCTTGCGGGGCGGTCAGCCGCGCCAATTGCGGCTTCATGGCCGGCGACGCCACGAGCAGTTGCCGGAAAGAACCAATTTTTCGCGCCTGCAGGCTGGTTTCAGCAAGCCAGCCGACACGTATCGCCAGTTCGATGTTGCCCGACATGAGGTCCAGCGTCTGGTCGGTGAGGACGGCATCGACCTTGCACGCGGAGTAGCGCCGGGTAAAGGCGGCGATGGCAGGCACCACCACGCCGACACCATAGTCGAAAGGCGCGGTGAGCCGCAGCATGCCGGACGGCTCCGCCGAGGTTTCGGCAAGGTCGTCGAAGGCGTCCCCGGCCTCGCGCAGAATCAGTGCGCAACGCAGGTAGAAGGCTTGCCCCAGTTCGGTGGGCTGCACCTTGCGTGTGGTGCGGACGAGCAGCGATGTCCGGAATTCACGCTCCAGCCGCGCAACCTGCTGGCTGACCACGGCCTTGGTGATCCCCAAGCGATCCGCAGCCGCGGTGAAGGAGCCGGTTTCCACCACCGCCGCAAAGTAGGCCAGGCGCCTCAGGTTTCCCAGTCCGCCGAGGCCGCCCTCGTCTTGATTGTTTGCTTTAAACATACATTGTGTTTATCAGAGATGTATTTAACAGTCAATGGATAGTGCCTACGATCACAGCCAGTGAGCAAAAAACCCATGACCAAAACCCTCCATTACCTGTTCGACCCGCTGTGCGGCTGGTGCTACGGCGCCATGCCGGCGCTCTCCGCATTGGCTGAAACTCCCGCTGTCCGCATCGAACTGCTGCCGACCGGGCTGTTCGCGGGCGAGGGCGCACGGCCCATGAACAGTGACTTCGCCGCCTATGCCTGGTCCAACGACCAGCGCATCGAGCGCCTGACGGGGCAAGGCTTCAGCGAGCAGTATCGCGAGCGGGTTCTCGGTGACCACCAACGGCTGTTTGACAGCGGCCCCGCCACGCTGGCGCTCACGGCCGTGTCATTGACGGCACCGGCTCGGGAACTGGAAGCCCTCAAGGCGATCCAGACTGCACGCTATGTGGATGGCCAGGACACGACCTCGCTGGAAACGCTGGCCGCCCTTCTGCAAGGGCTGGGGCTTGAGCAGGCCGCCGCAATGGTGGACAAGCCTGATGAAGATCTTCTCTCGGCCAACCGGGCCCGCATGGATCGCGCCCAGGCCTTGATGCGGGAGTTCGGCGCACACGGCGTGCCTACGCTGGTAGCCGAATCCGGCGCGCAGCGCTGGGTCTTGAATAACGCCGATTTTTATTCCAACCCGAGCGCGCTGGCAGGCGAGCTCGAGGCTGCTTGAGCCCGGCACCGCCTCCACCCCCACAACCCATTTCAGTTAACTGTTCAAGAAGAAGGAAAAACCATGACAACACGAAGAGAAGCAATCAAAACTGTAGCCGGCGCGGCTGTCGCGACGGCCATCTTAGGAGTGAAAAGCGCTATGGCTGCAAATACCAACCTGACCTGGAAACACTTTCCCGCCGGCGAACACGGATTCTTCCGTGCCCCGGTGCTGATCTCCGGCGAACGCGAGGCTGTCCTCATCGACGGGGGCTTTACGCTTCCCGACGGCAAGGCATTGGCCGAGGCCATCAAGGCCACCGGCAAAAAGCTCACGACCATCTACATCAGCCAGAGCGATCCCGACTACTACTTCAGCCTGGCGCCCATCAAGGCGGCGTTTCCCGACGCCAAGGTGATTGCGGCACCGGCCACGATCACGGCCATCAAGGGCAACGTGGAAAAGAAACTGGCAACCTGGGGCCCCCAGCTCAAGGAGAACGGCCCACAGGCGCTGGCGGACATCGTGATGCCCGAAGCCTTCGACGGCCGGTCGCTCACGCTGGAAGGCCAGACCCTCGAAATCGCCGATGCCGATGGCTTGGCCAACCGCCGCTACATCTGGGTGCCTTCGCTGAACGCCATCTTCGGCGGCGTGCTGCTGTTCTCCGGTGTTCACGTGTGGACCGCCGACACGCAGGGCGCCGAGGGCCGTGCCACATGGGTGAAGGCGCTTGACGCCATGGCCGCGCGCAAACCCGCGGTGGTGGTCCCCGGCCACATGGCGGTCACGGCGGCGGTGGACGCAAGCGCGATCAAATACACGCGCGACTACCTCGTGGCTTTCGAGGAAGAGCTGGCCAAGGCCGCGGACAGCGCCGCCCTCATCGCGGCGATGACCAAGCGTTATCCGAATGCCGGCATGGGCGTGGCCCTGCAGATCGGCGCCAAAGTCGCCAAGGGCGAGATGAAGTGGGGTTGAGGCCATGATGTCGAATATCGACATCGTCCGTGCCCACTACGCGGCGTCGGCCCAGGGAAACATCCAGGAGATGATGGCCCATGTCTCGCCCCAGGTACGCTGGACCGAGATGGCAGGCTTCCCCTGCGCGGGCACCTGGGTCGGGCCTCAAGCGGTTGTCGACAACGTCTTTGCCGTGCTGGGCAGGGACTGGATCGGCTATCGCTTCGAACTGCAAAGCCTCATCGACGGTGGTGACCACATCCTCGGGGTGGGGACCTACCACGGCACTTACCGCGCCACGGGAAAGGACATGCAGGCCCGTGTGGCCCATGTCTGGCACCTGCGGGACGGGAAGGTCGTGGCCTTTGAGCAGTTCACGGACACGCTGCTAGTCCGTCAGGCGATGAGCTGATCATCCGGACGCCTGCAAACGAAAAGCCCACTCTCCTCTCGAAGAGTGGGCCTCCATCGACAAAGACTGTTCGTATTTAGAACGGGATATCGTCGTCCATGTCGTCAAAGCCGCTGGCGGCCTTGGCTGCCGGGGCGGGCCGCGGTGCGGCGGCCTGTGGACGTGCCGCAGGTGCGGACTGGCGCGGCGCTTCATAACCGCCGCCGTCATCACCGCCGGGGCCGCCCATGCCCTGACGGCTGCCCAGCATCTGCATCTGGTCGGCACGGATTTCGGTGGTGTACTTTTCCTGGCCGTCCTTGTCGGTCCACTTGCGCGTGCGCAGGCTRCCTTCGACATAGACCTGCGAGCCTTTGCGCAGGTACTGGCCAACGATTTCAGCCAGACGGCCGTTGAACACCACGCGGTGCCATTCGGTGGCCTCCTTCATTTCACCCGTCTGCTTGTCCTTCCACTTGTCAGTGGTGGCAATGGTGACGTTGGCGACCTGGTCACCGCTGGGGAAGCTGCGCATTTCGGGGTCCCGGCCCAGATTGCCGACGACGATAACTTTATTGACGGATGCCATGGGGTGTTCTCCTGATCTAACTTAGAGTTTAACTGGCTGGCCCGGTGCGGCGCCGTGGCCGCCTGTAACAGCGGCGGGCCCGTGCCGGCCAGGCGCTGTCATGGGCCAGGCGACCAATAGCCATAGCAGCATCAGGCCGCCGCACACCGCAAAAAGCCCCTCAGCCCCCTGCGTTTTTGTGATCCAGCCGCCGACGGCCCCGCCGGCAAAAAACCCCAGCGACTGCAAGGTGTTGTAAACCCCGAGCGCAGCGCCGCGGGCATGGGCTGGCGCCACCCGGGAGGCCAGGCTGGGCTGGGTGGCTTCGAGGACGTTGAAACCGCAAAAAAACAGGAACAGCAGCACGGCCAGAATGCCCAGACTGGCCGGCGCCGAGGTAGACGATGCCACCCAAAGCAAGCCCAGCTGAACCAGCAGGACCAGGCCGACAGCCCCCAGGAACACGGCACGCAGATAGCCCCGTTTTTCCAGCGGAAACAGCGTAGCTCCCATCACCCCAAAAGAGGCCAGCACCGCCGGCAGGTAGACCTGCCAATGCGCGGCCTTGTCGAGCCCGGCATTCACCAGCAAAGCCGGGATCGCCACCCACATGGCCAGCTGCACGGCATGCAGCACGAACACGCCGAAATTCAGCCGCAGCAGCGCGGTGTCCTTCAGCACCTCCGCCACGCTGCCGCGCGGCCGGTTGACGTGCTCCACCGGTTCGGGTGGCACCCACCAGACGACCACGGCAATGCCGCCCAGTGCCAGCGCGCCAGTCAGGGCAAACAGCCCGTGCAGGCCGATAGCGCCGGCGAGCAGGGGTGCGGCCAGCAGCGAAAGCGCAAACATCAGGGCAATGCTGCCGCCCACCAGCGCCATGGCCTTGGTACGCACTTCGTCGCGGGTGGAATCGGCCAGCAGCGCCGTAACGGCAGCCGAAATGGCCCCCGCCCCCTGCAACGACCGGCCGGCGATCAGCCAGTTCAGGTCGGGCGCCCAGGCGGCGATCAGGCTGCCAAGCGCAAAAATGACCAGGCCGGAAACAATGACACGCTTGCGCCCCCACCAGTCCGAAGCGATCCCAAAGGGAATTTGCAGGATGCCCTGCGTCAGGCCATAAATACCCATGGCCAGGCCAATCCGGGCCGGGTCATCGCCCCCCGGGTATTTGGCCGCCTCCAGCGCAAACACCGGCAGCACCAAAAAGAGGCCGAGCATGCGAAGCGCAAAGATCGACGCCAGCGAAACGCTGGCGCGCCGCTCGGTAGCGGTCATGGGAAACGACATGGGGGCTGTAGGCGCAGTCAAGGGGATTAAAAGGGCAAAAGCGGCCAAAAAATAGCTAGAAAAGCTCCAAAACAGGGCAATAACCCGGGATTGACCGACTGGGAGCGGCAAGCCCACGGCAGCCCGTGGCTTGCCCAGCCGGCTATTGTGCTTGAAACGGTGCTTCGGTCTATGATGGAGAGTTTTGCGGCTGCCACATCTTGAACTCTCCTGACGACAGCAAATACCTTGCCAAAGTGCTCGCGGCCCAGCGGATCAGCATCCGCGGCGCGCGCACGCACAACCTTAAAAATATCGATCTCGATATTCCGCGCAACCAGCTGGTGGTGATTACCGGCTTGAGCGGTTCGGGCAAGTCGTCTCTCGCCTTTGACACGCTGTACGCCGAAGGCCAGCGCCGCTACGTTGAGAGCCTCTCCACCTATGCGCGGCAGTTCCTGCAGCTCATGGACAAGCCCGACGTGGACATGATCGAAGGCCTGTCGCCTGCGATCTCCATCGAACAGAAGGCCACCTCGCACAACCCGCGCTCCACCGTGGGTACGGTCACTGAAATCCACGATTACCTGCGCCTGCTGTTTGCGCGGGCCGGCACGCCATATTGCCCAAACCACGACCTGCCGCTGCAGGCCCAAAGCGTCAGCGAAATGGTCGACACGGTGCTGGCCCTGCCCGAAGACACCAAGCTGATGATCCTGGCGCCGGTGGCGCGCGACCGCAAGGGCGAATTCGTGGACGTGTTTGCCGAGATGCAGTCGCAAGGCTATGTGCGCTTTCGCGTCGACGGCACGGCCTATGAGTTTGACGACCTGCCCAAGCTCAAAAAAACCGAGAAGCACAACATCGATGTGGTGATTGACCGCATCAAGGTTCGCGCGGACCTGCAGCAACGCCTGGCCGAAAGCTTTGAGGCCGCGCTTCGCCTGGCCGACGGCAAAGCGATTGCCATGGAAATGGACACCGCCAAAGAGCACCTCTTCAGCGCGAAGTTTTCCTGCCCGRTGTGCGACTACTCGCTAAGCGAAATGGAGCCACGGCTCTTCTCTTTCAACTCACCCGTCGGCGCCTGCCCCACCTGTGACGGCCTGGGCCATATGGAATTTTTCGACCCGGCGCGCGTGGTGGCCTTTCCGTCGCTGAGCCTGGCCAGCGGCGCCGTCAAGGGCTGGGACCGGCGCAATGGCTACTACTTCTCGATGCTTGAGAGCCTGGCAAAGCACTACAAATTCGACATCGACGCTGCCTTTGAGAACCTGCCCGACAACGTGCGGCAGGTTGTTCTGTACGGCTCGGGCGAGGAAGAAATCAAGTTCAGCTACGTGATGGATTCGGGCAACTTTGCCGGCAAGAAGATCGCAAAGAAGCATCCTTTCGAAGGCGTCATCACCAACTTCGAGCGGCGCTACCGCGAAACCGACTCTGCCGCCGTGCGCGAAGAACTGTCCCGCTATCGCAGTGTGCAGCCCTGCCCTGACTGCGAAGGGACGCGCCTGCGCACCGAGGCACGCCACGTGTACCTGGTGAGCGCGCCTGAAGACGGCGTTGACGCATCGGTGACCGATGGCACCAAGCCTGGGCGCAAGGCGATCTATGAAATCAGCCACTCAACGTTACGCGAGAGTTTCGGGTATTTCAACACGCTGAAAATGCAGGGCGCCAAGGCCGAAATTGCAGCCAAGGTAGTGCGCGAGATCGGCCTGCGCCTGAAGTTCCTCAACGACGTGGGCCTCAACTACCTCAGCCTGGATCGCAGCGCGGAGACACTGTCGGGTGGCGAGTCCCAGCGCATCCGCCTGGCCTCGCAGATCGGTTCGGGCCTGACCGGCGTGATGTACGTGCTCGACGAACCCAGCATCGGCCTGCACCAGCGCGACAACGACCGCCTGATCGGCACGCTCAAGCATTTGCGCGACATCGGCAACAGCGTGCTGGTGGTCGAGCACGACGAAGACATGATCCGCGCGGCCGACCATGTGATCGACATGGGACCGGGTGCCGGCATCCACGGCGGGCGCGTGATGGCGCAAGGCACATTTGACGAAGTCAAGAACAACCCCGACTCGCTCACGGGCCAGTACCTGGCGCAAACACTGAAGATCGCCGTACCCAAACGCCGCACGCCCTGGCTGCCGACGGTCAAGGCGGTGGAAGCGGCGGAGAAAAAGAAAGCCTCGCGCTTTCCGCAAAGCCCGGCGGCCGAGCGCCGCGCCGCGCGCGAAGCGATCCACCAGGCCACGCTGGGCGACATGCAGGCCTTGCGCGTCGTCAACGCCACCGGCCATAACCTCAAAGGCGTGAGCGTCGAATTCCCGGTGGGCCTGTTGACCTGCGTAACCGGTGTCTCCGGCTCTGGGAAGTCCACACTGGTCAACGACACGTTGTATGCGGCCGTGGCGCGCACGCTGTACCGCGCCCATGAAGAGCCTGCGCCGCACGAAGCGATAGAAGGCATCGAGCATTTCGACAAGGTCATCAACGTTGACCAGTCGCCCATCGGCCGCACGCCGCGCAGCAACCCGGCCACCTACACCGGCCTCTTCACACCGATCCGCGAGCTGATGGCCGAAATGAATACCGCGCGCGAGCGCGGCTACGGCGCCGGGCGATTCAGCTTCAACGTGGCCGGCGGCCGCTGCGAAGCCTGCCAGGGCGACGGCGTGGTCAAGGTCGAAATGCACTTCCTGCCCGACGTGTACGTGCCCTGCGATGTCTGCAAGGGCATGCGCTACAACCGCGAAACACTGGAAGTGCAATACAAGGGCAAGAACATCGCGCAGATCCTGGACCTGACCGTCGAGGTGGCCGCCGAGTTCTTCAAGGCGGTGCCGACGATTGCGCGCAAGCTGCACACCCTGCTCGACGTGGGCCTTTCCTACATCAAGCTGGGCCAGGCCGCGACCACGCTCTCGGGCGGCGAGGCACAGCGCGTCAAGCTTGCGCTGGAATTGAGCAAACGCGACACCGGCCGCACGCTGTACATCCTCGATGAACCGACGACCGGCCTGCACTTTGCCGACATCGATTTGCTGCTCRAGGTATTGCACCAGCTGCGCGACGCGGGCAACACGATTGTGGTGATCGAGCACAACCTGGATGTCATCAAGACGGCCGACTGGCTGATCGACATGGGCCCCGAGGGTGGCGCCGGCGGTGGCACGGTGGTGGGCGTGGGTACGCCGGAAGACATCGCTGCCAATTCGGCCAGCCATACCGGGCGGTACCTGGCGCGCCTGCTCTGAGTTTCCCTGCCACGTCCAGGTGCCTGCCGCGCCCGGACGCGGCCTTCTTTTCACGGAATCCCGGTTTGAACAGCTCCACCTTCTTCACCCAGCGCAAGGTCGTTTTTCTGCTGGCCTCCTTGTGCTGCCTGCTCTGGGGCAGCGCCTATCCGGCCATCAAGAACGGCTATGCGCTGTTTCATATTGCGGCCGACGACATTCCCTCCAAGCTGGTGTTTGCGGGCTGGCGCTTTATTTTTGCCGGCCTGGTGCTGCTGGTGTTTGCGGTCATCAGCAAGAAGCCGGTGTTCCAGCTGGACCGCCGCACCTTCGGCCAGGTGACGCTGGTGGGCCTCACGCAGACGAGCCTGCAGTATGTGTTCTTCTACATCGGCCTGGCGTACGCCACCGGCGTGAAGAGCTCGATCATGAATGCAACGGGCACCTTCTTCAGCGTGCTGCTGGCGCATTACATCTACAAGAATGACCGGCTCAGCTTCAACAAGGTGCTGGGCTGCATGGTGGGCTTTGCCGGCGTGATGGTGGTGAACTTCAGCGAAGGCCTATTGACCTTCGACTTCACGCTGCTGGGCGAAGGCTTTGTGGTGATCGCCGCTTTTGTGCTGTCGGCCGCCAGTATTTACGGCAAGAAGGTGTCGCAGCGCGTGGATTCGGTGGTACTGACAGGCTGGCAATTGGCCATAGGCGGCCTGGCGCTGCTGCTGATCGGTGTTGCTACCGGCGGAACATTGAGGGGTTTCACGCGTCAGTCCACCCTGTTGATGGTTTACCTCGTGGTGCTGTCGTCCGCGGCGTTCTCGCTGTGGACGATTTTGCTGAAGTACAACCGCGTGAGCATGATCACGGTGTTCAATTTCATGGTGCCGATTTTTGGGACACTGCTGTCGGCGGTGTTTCTGGATGAGCGCTTCCTGGAGTGGAAAAACGGCCTGGCCTTGTTGCTGGTTTGTTATGGGATCTGGCTGGTGACGAAAGAAGAGAAAGTTAGCGGCTGAGCCTGGGTTTTGCGCGCATGCGGCCCCCGGCAGCGATGGCGATGGCGATTGCGATGACAACCAGCACCGCCGCAACCGCGAACGTGACCTGCATGCCGGTGGCAACAGCCCCGGCACCCGCGGTCGTGATGTCCGGCGCTGAGGCAAACGCGAACACGGCCCCCATCGCGGAGGCCCCGGTCATGAGCCCCAGATTGCGCGACAGGTTGAGCATGCCGGAAATGACACCCCGCTGGTCCGAAGGAATATCCGTCATGACAGCGGTGTTGTTGGCGGCCTGGAACAGCTGATATCCCGGGGTCAGGATAAAGATGGCGGCCACGTAGCCCGCAACACCGAACATCGCTGGAAGCGCGGCCAGCGCCGCCGCGCCGGTGGCCACGGCGATGAGCCCGGCGACGGCCATGAACGGCGCACCCAGGCGGTCCACCATGCGGCCGGCCGGGACGCCGCTCAATGCTGAAATGACGGGGCCGACCGACATGACGATACCGACCAGCGCGGCGTTGAGCCCGAGACCACGGGACAGATAAAACGGCCCGACCACAAGCGTCGCCATCATCACGGTCGCAACGAGCGTGTTCATGGCGAGGCTTGCGCTCAAGCCTGGAGCGCGGAACGTCGCGAGCCGGACCAGAGGGGATTTCGCTCTCGATTCGACGAGCACGAAAAAGCTGGCGCCGATAACAGCCGCCAGCAGCAGCGCCATGTTGATCGGACCGAAATGGCCGCGCCCCGTTGTCATGGCCAAGGCGTAGGCCGCGAGTGTCAAGGCCAGCAGCAGTGTGCCCAGGCGATCAAAGCGGGGACGATCTGCCTTCCGCTCCTTGCGATCAACGGGCAAGTAGCGATGCACCAGGAAAAAAGTCAGGATTCCCAGCGGTACGTTGACGAAGAACAGGGCCTGCCAGCCCGATACAGCAATCAGGACACCGCCCAGCGATGGCCCCAGCGCGGTGCCGACCGCAGACATGGTGCCGAGCAGCCCCATGGCACTGCCGGTTCTGGCCTTAGGAACCGCCTCGCCGACAAACGCCATAGTGAGCGCCATCATCACGGCCGCCCCCAGGCCTTGCACAGCCCGGGCGGCAACCAGCAGCCAGAGCGTCGGCGCGATGCCGCACAGGACCGAGGCCACCGAGAACAGGAAGATGCCAGCCAGCAGCAACCGCCGGCGCCCCATCAGGTCCCCCAGCCGTCCGGCACTGACGATCAGGGCGGTGATGGACAGCAGGTAAGCCAGGACCACCCACTGCACTTCCTGAAAAGAGGCGTTGAACGCCTGGGCCAGCGCCGGCAAACCCACGTTGGCGATGCTGGTGCCGAGCGAGGACAGCAGCATGGACAGTGAAAGGCTGGCCAGCACCCATCGGACCGGCGGCGCCGGTTCCGCGTTGGCGTTTGTTGATGGAACAGTGGGTGCAATGGGAGTGGTCAAGATAGTCCAGTGGGCAAAGTGGGCAAGCGGGTAAACAGGTAGAGGGGGTCGTGGTTCCCCGAAATGGAGCTCTCTGGGAGCGTAGTTCTTTACCTGGCATGGCGGAAGACGCATCATTTGCACTTTATGAGTGCGTTTAACGCCATCTCATGGCCAAATTGCGCTATGGTCGATGCATGGCTGCGCCCGATTTCAACCTTCTTGTCACCCTGGATGTGCTGCTCGCGGAAGGCAGCGTGGCGGGCGCAGCCCGGCGCCTGCGGCTGAGCCCGTCAGCGATGAGCCGGGCGCTGGCCCGATTGCGCGAAACAACCGGCGACCCGCTGCTGGTCAGGGCTGGACGCGGCCTTGTTCCCACACCGCGGGCCGTCGAACTCCGTGAGCGCGTCAGTCAGCTTGTGCAAGACGCAGAAGCGGTGCTGCGCCCCGCCAAAAAGCTCAAGCTCAAACAGCTGGTCCGCACGTTCACGCTGCGCACGCGCGAAGGTTTTGTGGAGAACTTCGGGCCAGAGCTTATTGCACGCGTCGCGAATGAAGCACCCGGCGTACGGCTGTGCTTCGTACAGAAGCTCGACAAGGACAGCACRCMGCTTCGCGACGGGACCGTCGACCTTGAAACCGGCGTKGTGGGAAAGACGGCGGCACCGGAGCTGCGGGTGCAGGCCTTGTTCCGGGACCGGTTCGTCGGCGTCGTGCGAATGGGACACCCGCTGGGCGAGGGAGAGATCACGCCCGCCCGCTACGCCGCCGGCAGGCATATCGACGTCTCGCGGCGGGGCCAGGGCAAGGGGCCGGTGGATGAAGCCTTGCACCCATTCGGGCTCGAAAGGGAGATCGCCACCATCGTCGGCGGCTTTGCGGCGGCACTGGCACTGGCCCGGTCTTCCGACTTGATCGCCACGGTTCCCGAACGGCATACCGGGAACCTGCGCGCCGGAATGCACAGTTTTGCGCTGCCGGTCTCCACGCCGGAGATCACGGTGTCATTGCTCTGGCATCCGCGGCTGGATGCGGATCCTGGGCATCGGTGGCTACGGGGGTGTGTTCGGGAGGTTTGTGTGAGGCGGCCCCTCGCCTGATCGAGCGGTTGGTGATGTTGTGGCCGAGCTCTTTGCTGAGTCTTGCTGGCCGGGGGTTGCCCGRCATGCAACTCACTTTCTTTTGCTTCGCCAAAAGAAAGTAAGCAAAGAAAAGGCGACCCTGGTTCCTGCGTCCCTTCGCTACGCTACGGGCAACCTGCGGTGCTCGGGCCAGCCGGGGTCAAAAACAACTCGCCTGCGGCTCAAACAAGTTTTTGCCCTGATCCGTCTGGACCTCCGCTCCTCGGTGC